>NZ_LOVS01000111.1:0-187917 GCF_001523835.1 Burkholderia sp. ABCPW 14
AGCTGTACATCGCGGTGGGCATTTCGGGCGCGATCCAGCACCTGGCGGGGATGAAGGATTCGAAGGTGATCGTCGCGATCAACAAGGATCCCGAGGCGCCGATCTTCAGCGTGGCCGATTACGGCCTAGTCGGCGATCTGTTCACGCTCGTGCCGGAACTCGTGAACGAGCTCGGCTGACGCGCAGCGCGCGTCGCGTTCAACGCACGAGCAAGTCGAACATGAACAAAGGGGCGCGGCGAGCGCCCCTTTTCACACCATAAACGGACTAGGAGAGGAGCACCATGAGCTATACCGCACCCGTCAAGGACATGCTGTTCGTGATGAAGGAGCTGGCCGGCATCGACGAGGTCGCGAAGCTGCCCGGCTACGAGGATGCCGGCTTCGATACGGCTGCCGCCGTGCTCGACGAATCGGCGAAGTTCTGCGGCGAGGTGCTCGCGCCGCTCAACGTCGACGGCGACAAGAATCCGAGCAGTTGGAAGGACGGCGCCGTCACCGCGACGCCCGGTTTCAAGGAGGCGTTTCGCCAGTTCGTCGAAGGCGGCTGGCAGGGGCTGCAGCATCCGACCGAATACGACGGCCAGGGTCTGCCGAAGCTGATCGCGACGCCGTGCATCGAGATGCTGAACGCGTCGAACCTGTCGTTCGCGCTGTGCCCGCTCCTGACCGACGGCGCGATCGAAGCGCTCCTCACGGCCGGCACCGACGAACAGAAGTCCCGCTACGTGCCGAAGCTCATCTCCGGCGAGTGGACGGGCACGATGAACCTGACCGAGCCGCAGGCAGGCTCGGACCTCGCGCTCGTGCGCTCGCGCGCGGAGCCGCAAGGCGACGGCTCGTACAAGGTGTTCGGCACGAAAATCTTCATCACGTGGGGCGAGCACGACATGGCGGACAACATCGTCCACCTCGTGCTCGCGCGCACGCCGAACGCGCCCGAGGGCGTGAAGGGCATCTCGCTCTTCATCGTGCCGAAGTTCTTCGTCAACGACGACGGCAGCCTCGGCGCGCGCAACGACGTGCACTGCGTGTCGATCGAGCACAAGCTCGGCATCAAGGCGAGCCCGACCGCGGTGCTGCAGTACGGCGACCACGGCGGTGCGATCGGCTATCTCATCGGCGAAGAGAACCGCGGCCTCGAGTACATGTTCATCATGATGAACGCGGCGCGCTTCGGCGTCGGCATGCAGGGGATCGGCGTCGCCGACCGCGCATACCAGAAGGCCGCCGAGTTCGCGAAGGAGCGTGTGCAGAGCCGCCCTGTCGACGGCTCCGCGAAGCAGTCGGTAACGATCATCCATCATCCGGACGTGCGCCGGATGCTCGCGACGATGCGCGCGCTGACGGAAGGCGCGCGTGCGCTGTCGTACGTCGCCGCCGCGCATAGCGATCACGCGCATCGCGCCGCCGACGAAAGCGTGCGCGCGAAGCATCAGGCGATCTACGAGTACCTCGTGCCGGTCGTGAAGGGCTGGAGCACCGAGATGGTCAACGAGGTCGCGAGCCTCGGGATTCAGGTGCACGGCGGGATGGGCTTCATCGAGGAGACGGGCGCCGCGCAGTACTACCGCGACGCGCGGATTCTCGCGATCTACGAAGGCACGACCGCGATCCAGGCAAATGACCTCGTCGGCCGGAAGACGGCGCGTGACGGCGGCGCGGTCGCGAAGGCGATCGTCGGCGAGATCCGGCAGACAGTCGAAGCGCTCGGCGCGCACGACGGCCCGGCATTCGCCGCGATGAAGGCGCAACTGGCGAACGGTGCGCGCGCGCTGTCGGACGTCGTCGATTTCGTCGTCGCGAACGTGAAGGGTGATCCGAACGCCGTGTTCGCCGGCAGCGTGCCGTATCTGAAGCTCGCGGGCGTCGTGCTGTGCGGCTGGCAAATGGCGCGCGCGCTTCTCGTCGCACAGCAGAAGCGTGCCGACGATCCGAAGTTCTACGACGCGAAGATCGCGATCGCGCAGTTCTACGCGGAGCACATCCTCGTGCAGGCAAGCGCGTTCGAAGCGTCGATCGTCGCTGCGAAGGGCGATCAGAGCGTGTTCGCGCTGACGGAAGACCAGTTCTGATCGTCCGGTTCGGTCCGTAGACGTGGAAACAAAGAACGGCGCCCCTGAGGGCGCCGTTCTTTTTGGGAAGTGCGGCCGCACGCACATGCGGCTGCGCCGGTCGCGCGTCAGCGCGTCATGCGTATGCCGGGCGGTGCTCGCCGTCCGTTTCGGTCAGATAGCGATGCACCGACAGGTCGTCCGCGCGGATCGCGGGCTTCTTGCCGGACATCAGGTCCGCGAGCAACTGGCCCGAGCCGCACGACATCGTCCAGCCGAGCGTGCCGTGGCCCGTATTGAGGAACAGATTCGGCACGGGCGTGCGGCCGACGATCGGCGTGCCGTCCGGCGTCATCGGGCGCAGGCCGGTCCAGAACGACGCATTCGCCGTATCGCCGCCGCCCGGGAACAAGTCGTTTACGCACATTTCGAGCGTTTCGCGGCGTGCTTGGCGCAGCCGCTTGTCGAAGCCAACGATCTCCGCCATTCCGCCGACGCGGATGCGATCGTCGAAACGGGTGATCGCGATCTTGTAGGTCTCGTCGAGCACGGTCGACACGGGCGCCTTCGCGGCATCGACGATCGGCGCGGTGATCGAATAGCCCTTCAGCGGATACACCGGAATCTTCACGAGATTCGCGACGAGGTTCGTCGAGTACGAGCCGAGCGCGACCACGTACGCGTCGGCGCGCACCATCTCGCCGCCGCACTGTACGCCGGCTATCTTGCCGCCCGCAATCGCGAGCGCATCGATGCTCGTATTGAAGCGAAACGTCACGCCGAGCTGCTCGGCGAGCGCGGCCAGGCGCGTCGTGAAGAGCTGGCAGTCGCCCGTTTCGTCGCCCGGCAGCCGCAGGCCGCCCGCCAGCTTGTGCGAGACCGCGGCGAGCGCCGGTTCGGCCTTCTTCAGCTCGTCGCCCGACAGCAGTTCGAACGGCACGTTCGCGTCGCGCAGCACAGCCATGTCCTTCGCGGCGCCGTCGAGTTGCTGCTGCGTGCGGAACACCTGCAGCGTGCCGCCCGTGCGGCCTTCGTACTGGATGCACGTCTCGGCTCGCAGTGCCTGCAGGCAATCGCGGCTATATTCGGCGAGGCGCACCATGCGGCCCTTGTTCAGCGCATAGCGCTCGGTCGTGCAGTTGCGCAGCATCTGCCACATCCATTGCAACTGGAAGCGCGTGCCGTCGAGACGGATCGCGAGCGGCGCGTGCTTTTCGAACATCCACTTGACCGCCTTCAGCGGCACGCCGGGCGCAGCCCACGGCGCCGCGTAGCCGGGCGAGATCTGGCCCGCGTTCGCAAAGCTCGTGTCGAGGGCGGGGCCGGCCTCGCGATCGATCACCGTGACTTCGTGGCCCGCGCGCGCCAGATAATAGGCGCTTGCCACGCCGACCACGCCACTGCCCAAAATAACCACACGCATAGCTGCTCCGGATAGAAAACGCCGGACGGCGCGCGGCGCACCCGATGCGCTCTGCGATCTGCATCCGACCTAGTTTTTTGCGCTATGGTATTGTTGAGTTACTAGGTTTTGTTATTGTATTTTTTCAATTTTCAGTAAAAAGCGATGAGAACTCAACGCCAGCCGGTGCGCGCGCTCGACAAGCTGGACCGGCGCATTCTGAAGCTGCTGCAAGAGGACGGCCGCATGGCGATGAAGGACCTCGCCGAGCGCGTCGGACTGACGGTCACGCCTTGCATCGAGCGGGTGCGGCGGATGGAGCGCGACGGCGTGATCACCGGCTACCACGCGCGCGTCGATCCTGGGCAGCTCGGCGCGGCGCTCCTCGTGTTCGTCGAGATCACGCTCGATCACAAGAACGGCAACATGTTCGAGCAGTTCCGCCGTGAGGTGATGAAGATCGACGAAGTGCTCGAATGCCACCTCGTGTCGGGCGATTTCGACTATCTGATCAAGGCGCGGATCGGCGAGATGGCCGACTACCGGAAGCTGCTCGGCGACATCCTGCTGCAGTTGCCGGGTGCCGTGCAGTCGAAGAGCTACGTCGTGATGGAGGAAATCAAGGAGACGCTGATGATCGCGGTCGACGAGTGAGCGCGAGAGCGCGTATTCGAAGCGCTTGGCACGTGCCGCCAATTACTGTATAAATATACAGTAATTGGCGGCATTGTCATTGGCGGCTTCGGTCGCTTACCAGAGGCGTGATGAGCGATCGATCCGACGTCGAATATCCGGTGGCGCCGCCCGTGCCCCGCAAGGGGCGCGGCGCGGTGGACAACCTGCAGGGGCGCTACGAGACCGTCGAGCGTGAAGTGATCGACGACGGCTGGGCGCGCGACGACGAACGCGAGCCGCCTGCCCCGTTGCACACGCAGGTGTTCGAGGAGCGCGCTAGGACGATCCTCACGCGCAACGCATCGCCGGACATTCCGTTCAACGTGTCGCTGAATCCGTACCGCGGCTGCGAGCACGGCTGCATCTACTGCTTCGCGCGGCCGACGCACAGCTATCTTGGACTGTCGCCGGGGCTCGATTTCGAGAGCCGGATCTACGCGAAAGTGAACGCGGCGGAATTGCTCGAGCGCGAGCTCGCTAAGCCGCGTTACGTGCCGGAGCCGATCGCGCTCGGCGTGAATACCGACGCGTATCAGCCGGTCGAGCGGGAACTGCGGATCACGCGGCAGGTGATCCAGGTGATGCACGATCAAGGGCAGCCGTTCGCCGCGATCACGAAGTCGTCGCTGATCGAGCGGGATCTCGACCTGCTCGCGCGGATGGCCGAGCGTCAGCAGGTGATGGCGGCCGTCACGATCACGACGCTCGATCCCGAGCTCGCGCGCGCACTCGAGCCGCGCGCCGCGACGCCTTCGCGCCGGCTGCGGACGATCCGTGCGCTGCGCGACGCGGGCGTTCCGGTCGGCGTGAGCGTCGCGCCAATGATCCCGTTCGTCACCGAGCCCGATCTCGAGCGCGTGCTGGAGGCGTGCGCGGACGCGGGCGCGACGCACGCAAGCTATATCGTGCTGCGGCTGCCGTGGGAGGTCGCACCGCTTTTCACCGAATGGCTTGCCGCGCATTTCCCGGATCGCGCGGAGCGCGTGATGGCGCGCGTGCGGGACATGCGCGGCGGCAAGGACTACGACTCCGATTTCAGCCGGCGGATGAAGGGCGAAGGGATGTGGGCGGATCTGCTCCGGCAGCGCTTCCGGATGGCGGTCAAGCGCTGCGGACTGAACGAGCGCACGCGCGGCATTCTCGATTTCTCGCAGTTTCGCGCGCCGCAGCGGCTGAAGCAGCCGAAGCCGCTCGCGCTGCCAAGCTTAGCGCGGAAGGCGGACGACGGTTCGCAACTCAGCCTGTTTTGATTCGCGCGTGGCGCATCGACAGAGCACGCGGATGCGTCATTGCGAAATCTGCTTCGCGGCCTCGACCTGCAATTCGAAATAGGTCTGGAACGCGAGCGCGAGCCCCGTCATCAGCAGGAACGCCCCGATCAGCAACGAGAAGATCACGACGAACACGACGCCCCAGCCGGAGCGGCTGTGGCGGCCCGTGGCGGCGTTGAATTGTGCGTCCCATTTGTCGTCGGCGCGCAGCCCGTAGACGAGCGCGGCGAGGAACGCGGCGAACAGCGATATCGCGCCCGGCACGGCGAGCCACCAGCCGAGCGCGGCCGTGCGTCCCGACGCCGCGAGCAGCAGGAACCCGGGAATGCCGGCGATCGTCGCGAGCAAATGCGCCCAGCCGGCGAGGTCCGTCCAACCGTACAGATAGAAACGGTGTGCACCGAGCGAGCCGAACAGGAATGCGAGCAGTGCGGTGAGCGTCTTCGAGCGAAAGCGGGGCGGCGTGGACGTGCTGCTGGACATGTCGGGGCAGGGTAGTGGGTCTTCTTCGTAGACGCCCCGGCGAGACGGGGCGCGGCGGTCGGCTCGCATTCTACGATGCGGGGCGCCGCAAGGTCACGCAGCGGCTGCGTCAATGCGTCGCATCGTAGGTGATCCGGTAGATCGCGCCCGCGTAGTCGTCGCTGACGAGAAGCGATCCGTCTGGCAGCGGCAGCACGTCTGCCGGGCGGCCCCAGACGCTTTCGTCGGGCCTCAGCCATCCCTGGACGAACGCTTCCTGATGCGCGGATCGGCCGTCCGGCGAGGCGATCACGCGCATGACCCGGTAGCCGACCTTGCGGCTGCGGTTCCACGAACCGTGCTCGGCGATGAAGATGTTGTTGCGGTATTCGGGCGGGAACATGTCGCCCGTGTAGAAGCGCATGCCGAGCGCGGCGACATGCGCGCCCAGTTTGAGCACCGGCGGCACGTAGCTCGCGCACGCGTGGCCGTGCCCGAACTGCGGATCGAGCACGTCGCCGCCATGGCAGAACGGATAGCCGAAGTCGAGGCCCGCGCGCGGCGCGCGGTTCAGCTTGTCGTCGGGGCGGTCGTCGCCCATCAGGTCGCGGCCGTTGTCGGTGAACCAGAGCTCGCCCGTCGCCGGATGCCATGCGAAGCCGACCGTGTTGCGCACGCCGCGCGCGTAGACCTCGTAGCCGCTGCCGTCGGGGTTCATCCGGCCGATCATCGCGTAGCGGTCGCGGTCGGCGACGCAGATGTTGCACGGCGCGCCCGTCGGCACGTAGAGCTTGCCGTCGGGGCCGAACGCGATGAATTTCCAGCCGTGATGACGCTCGGTCGGCAGCGCGTTCGTGACGACGACCGGCTTTGGCGGCGCGGCGAGCCGTTCGTCGATCAGGTCGAGGCGTAGAACTCGCGATACGGCCGATACGTACAGCGCGCCATCGCGATACGCGACGCCGACCGGCATCTCGAGTCCCGACGCGATTACATGGTGCGCGCGCACATGGCCGTCGCGCACGACGAGCGCATGCACGTGGCCCTCCATGCTGCCGACGTACAGAATTCCGCGCGGCGACCACGCCATTTCACGCGCGGCGGGCACGTCGTCGGCGAGCACCTGGACGCGAAAGCCGGGCGGCACGCTCAACTCGTCGACTGGCAGTGCGGCGGATGCGGCGGTTGTGGCGAGAACGAGACAGGCGGCGGCCGCGGTGCGCAGCAGCGCCGGCAGGTCTGAGGAAACGATGCGCGACAGGGTGATGAGCGGACGCATGGCGGACGAAGGCGGGCGAGCGCGAAGCGCGCGATGGGGGGAATTGTAAGCCTTTGGAGAGCGCCTCCGGGATTTTTGCCGGGTAAGTGTTTGTTGTGCCTTCGGTTTCCGGCTATAATCGCACGTTTCAGTAGTTTTCGAACCCGGTTTCCCGAAGGAATTCATATGGTCATCATCCGTCTGGCTCGCGGCGGCTCGAAGAAGCGCCCGTTCTACAACATCGTCGCTACCGATTCGCGCAACCGTCGCGACGGCCGCTTCATCGAGCGCGTCGGCTTCTACAACCCGGTCGCGACGAAGGGCGAAGCACTGCGCATCGCTCAAGACCGTCTGACGTACTGGCAAGGCGTCGGCGCGCAACTGTCGCCGACCGTCGAGCGTCTCGTCAAGCAAGCGCAAAAGGCGCAGCCGGCTGCCTAATATGGCGCGGCGTGCCGGAAGTGCCGGCTGTGAGGTTCGTTGATGGCTGGTCACGACTCCGGTAGCGTAAAGCGCGGGCGGTCGCCGTCGTTCGGCGTATTCGTCCGCAAGCCTGTCGAGCGCGCGCCCACGAAAGAGGCGGGCGGCGGCGCGGCTGATTCGGAAGCAATTCGCATCGAGACGGCGCAGTCGTGGCCGGACGATGTGGTCGAGGTCGGCGCGGTTGTCGATGCGTACGGCCTCAAAGGCTGGGTCAAGCTCGCGGCCCACGCCGGTGCGGGTCGAGGCGGCGATACGCTCCTCGAGGCCCGCGACTGGTGGCTGCAAAAAGGCGCGGAGCGAAAATTCGCGCGCGTCACGCAAGCGAAGTTGCATGGCGACGCGATCGTCGCGCATCCGGCCGGCTCCGTCGATCGCGATGCGGCGCTCGCGCTGCGCGGCTTCCGCGTGTTCGTGCGCCGCGACGATTTCCCCGCACTCGCCGACGACGAGTTCTACTGGGTCGACCTGATCGGCCTCGACGTCGTCAATGAGGCGGGCGCCGCGCTCGGCAAGATCGCCGACATGATCGACAACGGCGTGCATTCGATCATGCGTGTCGAGTATCCGACGGCCGGCAAGGACGGCCGGCCGGCAGTCGGCGAGCGCCTGATTCCGTTCGTCGGCGTGTACGTCAAAGCGGTCGAGCAGGCGGCGGGACGCATCGTCGTCGACTGGGAAGCCGATTACTGAAATGGACGAAGCCACGCAGAGCGCGATCCAGTTCGACGTCGTCACACTTTTTCCGGAGATGTTTCGCGCGTTGACCGACTGGGGCATTACGAGCCGCGCGGTGAAGCAGGGGCGGTTCGGCTTGCGCACGTGGAATCCGCGCGATTTCACGACCGACAACTACCGCACCGTCGACGATCGCCCGTACGGCGGCGGTCCCGGCATGGTGATGCTCGCGAAGCCGCTCGAGGCGGCGATCGGCGCGGCGAAGGCCGTGCAGGCGGCGCAAGGCGTTGCGACGTCGCGCGTCGTGATGATGTCGCCGCAAGGCGCGCCGCTCACGCACGAACGCGTGATGCGGATGGTCGCGGAGCCGGGCGTCGTGCTGCTGTGCGGTCGCTACGAGGCGATCGACCAGCGTCTGATCGATCGTTGCGTCGACGAGGAACTGAGCCTCGGCGACTTCGTGCTGTCGGGCGGCGAATTGCCGGCGATGGCGCTGATGGACGCCGTCGTGCGCCAGCTTCCGGGCGTGTTGAACGACGCGCAGTCGGCGGTGCAGGACAGCTTTGCCGACGGGCTGCTCGATTGCCCGCACTACACGCGCCCCGAGGAATACGAGGGCGTGCGCGTGCCGGACGTGCTGCTCGGCGGGCACCATGCCGAGATCGAGCGCTGGCGTCGGCAGGAAGCGTTGAGAAATACCCTGGCGAAGCGCCCCGATCTGATTGTGCGGGCGCGTCGCGAAAAGTTGCTGAGCCGGGCCGACGAGGCGTGGCTTGCAAGTCTCGCGAAAGAAGCGAAGCAGGCCTCCTGAGGCGGCGGCGCTCCGTTCGCGAATATGGCGGCGTCGTGCATGCGTGCGCGGCGCCTGATGTGAATCCATCCTCTATCGGGGCCGAACCGGGCGACCGGCAGGTGCGAACGCCGACAAGATGGCTTTAGGAGTCAGTGATGAATCTGATCGAAAAACTTGAGCAGGAAGAGATCGAGCGCGCGCTCGCAGGCAAGACGATCCCCGAATTCGCCCCGGGCGATACGGTGATCGTGAACGTGAACGTGGTGGAAGGTAGCCGCAAGCGCGTTCAGGCTTACGAAGGCGTCGTGATCGCGAAGCGCAACCGTGGTCTGAACTCGTCGTTCATCGTCCGCAAGATTTCGTCGGGCGAAGGCGTCGAGCGTACGTTCCAGACGTACTCGCCGCTCTTGGCGAGCATCGTCGTGAAGCGCCGCGGCGACGTGCGTCGCGCGAAGCTGTACTACCTGCGCGAGCGTTCGGGCAAGTCGGCTCGAATCAAGGAAAAGCTGGTGTCGAAGGATCGCGCCGCTGCTGCGCAACAGTAAGCGCAGTCGGGAACGCGTGCCGGATCCGATTCGGTGTGCGTTCCGCCAGGCGTGGGAAGGCGCCGTGCGGAAGCATCCGCACGGCGTTTTTTTCGCCAGCCTGTTGAAAGCCGCGGCGTCGCCGCGGCTTTTTTGTATCCGCTGAATCCTCACGTATCCGAGTGATCGCGGGAGGCTCGACGCACTGCGCGTGCGATGTCGGAAGCCGGCAGGCATTCCGGCGGCCCCGGATTTCGATCGCCGGGCCGAAGGCGCGCCGCATCCGCTCATAGAAACTGGCCGAGCGGCAGATCGAGATCGATCGTCGCGTGGCTCAGTTCCGCTTCGGCTGCCTGTGCTTTCGCTGAAAACAGCCGCATCACGACGACCTTGTTCAGCGCGTCGCTGCGCAGCGCGCCGTCCGCATGGCTGCCGATCAGCGTGACACGCGAGGCGATCGGCCAGCGGCCGGCTCGCGCGTAAAAGCTCGCGAGCGGCGGATCGCACGTGAACACGCCGATGTCGATGCCGCGCGCTTCCATCCACTGCGTCGCCGCCGCGACCGTGCGCGTTCCGAGCCCCGCGCGCCGGTGAGCGGGATCGGTCGCGACCCAACTGAGGCCGCCGATCGAAAAGCGCTCGCCCGCGTGCGAAATCGTCTTGCGCACGACCGCTGCGTAGCTGACGACGTCGCGGCTCTTCGGCGCCGACACGTAGAACGACATCGCGTCGAGGCGTGGATCGTGGATCACCGGCGCTGTGCCGCCGGGCTCGAATGCGTCGTCGGGATCGACGCGTTGGTGCAGCAGGGCGAACTGGAGCCGGAGCGCTTCGGGCGCGTCGTTATAGCGAATCGAGTGGAGTGCGTAGGCGTTCGTCATCGTGTGTAGTCGTCGTGATGTCGGAGGTTTTCGGCGTGGCGCCGATCGCGGTTCATGTCGATCCGGCAATCGCCCGCCCGCCGGTTGTCGAATCGTGTTGCCGGAAGCGCGGCGGCGCGCGTGCGGGCTTCAGCCTTCCGGTATGCGCTGGTAGCGAGGTCGAATCGATTGGGTTCGTATTAATCCGTACGCGCCGAAAATTGGCTCGAGCGACTCGATTCTCGGGCGGAGCGGCCACGTCGAATGCGGTCACATTCAGGTTGCCGTATCTGCGAGATGCGTGGACAGGGGCGCTCATGCGTGTCGATTCTCGTTCGATCGCAACAGGCGTCGGGCGTCTCGTGGATGCCGGACGCATTGTGCACATCGATCCGCAAGCAGGTTCACCGCGAACGAAATGTCGCTGCATTCGGAACGTGTGGCGTCCTCGGGCTCGATCGTCGCGAGGCGACTTCGGGCGCGAAACCGGAAAGCACGCGTGCGCCGCGCCGACTATTTCCTGTTCATTTCGCGCGCCGGATGGCCAGGCGGCCGGGACCCGTTCGACTCGCCGAAAAATACGCGCAAATGCCGTCACTCGCGCAGCGCCGTCGTCGGCCGCTCTGGAAACCCGCTCGGCCTGACGGCAAATCGCCGTCGCCGAATTCGTGTCGAACAGGTGGGGTTTGCGACTTGTGTCCGTCCGCCGCCACGGCTCGAGCCGCCACGGCCGCAGCCAGTCTAAACAGACTGCCTGGCACATATTGTGGAGTTGTGTATTTTTTGCGATCGAGCCGTCTTCAAGACGGCGTTTTGACATTTTTGCTCGTATTTCATCGGCGCACAGCGCCCGCGGGCAACCCGAAGTCGAATTGCGGCGCCGAATCCGCTGACCGGATCGAGGCGCTTGAAAGAGCGAATGGGCGGCGCAAGCGCCACCCGACGGTATGACGAAATCGGCCGATACGGCGCGAGTCGACGCGCGCCACTCGCCGTGAATCCGCCGCACCGGCCAATTTTCGCGCACCGTTTCCGAGTCGAACATCCCGATGCAGGTCGCTTCGAGCATGGAATTGCCGAATCCGGCCATCGACATTTCGCGCGATATTTCCCGCTGCCCTTTGCATGCCGTCGGTTGGCGAGCTGCGGACGGCGTTGCTCCGGCACCATATAATGAGCCGAGAATCGACAAAGCACGTCAGCCGAACCCGCGGCGGTTTTTTCTGTCTCCGATGACAGTGTCGTCCGACGACCCGCCACGGCGAGCGTTTTTTTCTTTCCGGCGCGACAATATGGTCGTATTCATTCCGAGAAGAGCGTCCCCTTGATCCGTCGCCCCATCATCGACCCCGAAGTGCTGCCGATCGAGACGACCGGCGCCTGCCTGCCGGCCGTTCCGCCGCCGTTGCTGACGCCGGAAGGGCTGCGCGAGCGTTTCGCGCGACCGCTCGAATGGATGCAGGAGCCCGCCGAGGCGCAACTCGTCGAAGGCGTCGATCCGCGCAGCGCGGCCGTGCTCGTGCCGATCGTCATGCGCGAGCGCGGCTTGACCGTGCTGCTCACGCAGCGCGCCGACCACCTGAACGACCACGCCGGCCAGATCAGCTTTCCTGGCGGGCGCCGCGAGCCCGACGATCGCGACGCGAACGCCACCGCGCTGCGCGAGGCGCATGAGGAGATCGCGCTCGCGCGCGAGCGCGTCGAATTGCTGGGTGCGCTGCCCGACTATCTGACGGGCACCGGCTTTTGCGTGACGCCCGTCGTCGCGCTCGTGCATCCGCCGTTCACGGTGCAGGCGGACACGCTCGAAGTGGCCGAGATCTTCGAAGTGCCGCTTGATTTCCTGATGAATCCCGCGCATCACCAGGTGCGGGTGTTCCGCTGGGAGGGCGGCGAGCGCCGTTTCTTCGCGATGCCGTATCCGCGCGGCCCGGTCGGCGGCCAGTACTTCATCTGGGGGGCGACGGCGGGCATGCTGCGCAACCTGTACCGCTTCCTCGCGGCCTAGCGGCGGGCGCCACAGTCGACGCACGCCGCAGGCCATCCGGCGCGTCCGCTGTGCTATCGTTACGCGAAAAATCAATCATCCCAGAACGGCACGGCCCTTCGCATGACTTTCTTCTCGGTTCTCCTTGCCCTCATCATCGAACAGGTCCGCGCGCTGTCGCCGAGCAATCCGGTCTTCGCGCTGTTTCAGTCTCATGCGGAATCGGCTGCGCACGGCTTCGACGCCGGCAAGCGGAAGCACGGCGTGCTCGCGTGGCTCGTCGTCGTGCTGCCCTGGGTGCTTGCCGTCGGGCTCGTCTATTTCCTGCTGTTCAAGGTGAGCTTCGTGCTCGCGTTTCTCTGGAACGTCGTCGTCGTGTACTTCACGCTCGGCTTCCGGCAGTTCAGCCATTACTTCACCGACATCCACCTCGCGCTCAACAACGACGATGTGCCGCGCGCGCGCGACATCCTGCGCGAATGGACGGGCATCGACACGGTCGACATGCCGGTCAGCGAGATCGTCCGCCATACGCTGATCCACGCGGTCGTCGCGTCGCACCGCCACGTGTTCGGCGTGTTCTTCTGGTTCGTGCTGCCGATCGGCCCCGCGGGCGCGGTGCTGTACCGGATCGCCGAATATCTGGCGCGTAGCTGGTCGGTGCCGGCTGACGACCGCACCGCGGCGTTCTCGACGTTCGCGCAGCGCGCGTTCTTCGTGATCGACTGGGTGCCGGCGCGCCTGACCGCGCTCGGCTTCGCGATCGTCGGCAACTTCGAGGATGCGATCTACGCGTGGCGCAATCACACGCGACAGTGGCCCGACCCGAACGACGGCGTGCTGCTCGCGGCCGGCAGCGGCGCGCTTGGCGCGCGGCTCGCAGGCCCGCTCGCGGAGCCGTCGAGCGTCGATGCGCTGGCGGCCGGCGACAGCGGCCCGATGACCGTCGGCGACGACTGCACGCCGCGCACGCTGCAGTCGGCCGTCGGCCTCGTGTGGCGTGCGGTGATCCTGTGGATGCTGCTCCTGCTGATGCTGACGATCGCGGTCTGGGTGTCGTGACGCGAAGGCGGGGCGTGGCGCGTTCTTCGTCCGGACCGACGACGATCGCCAGAGAAAAAGCCGGCTTCTAGCCGTAATGCCGTTCAGTTAAGCATGGTTCGCAGTGGCCTAGCCTTGCACAACCCAGGAAAAAGGCCGCTCCGGTATCAATCGGAGCGGCCTTTTTGATCTTAACTGAACGGCATTAAGCTTCTAGCCGGCTTTTTTGCGTCTTCTATCGCCTGCTGCGGGGCGCGGGCGCCCGAATGGGCACCAAGTACGCGTAAAGCGGGGGCAAAGCGCGGCGTCAGCCGTTGCGCGGGTCGCGGTTCGCGCCGCAATGCCAGCACGCGGTGAACTGCGCGTCGAGCGTCTCGCCGCAGCGCGCGCAGCGCCACGGCGCCGCGCCGGCGGGTGGCCCGGCCGACGCCGCCTCGATCAGCCGCCGCGCGAGCGCCTCGTCGCGTTCGTCGTCGAGCCAGATCTCCGGCAGGCACGCGTCGATCGGCAGGCCGCCGAGCGCGCCGCCCGCGAAGCGGTTGTGCAACTCGCAGCCGACGCCCGCCACGTCGAGTACGTTCGCCCAGTGCTGGGCGGTCGCGAGATCGGGGGCCCTGAAGCGCATCGCGGCGTCTCCTCCGTGCGTGACGAACAGGCGAGCGGGCGGCTCGCGGCCGCCGAGGCGCCCGGCTAGCGGACGATCTGGCTCGCCTCGTGCACGAGCTGCGCGTACAGCGTGTGGCGCGAGGGCGCGATCTTGCCGTCGGCGACGGCTTCCAGGATCGCACAGCCCGGCTCGTGCAGATGATGACAATTATAGAAACGGCAGTGCGGCAACAGCGGCCGGAACTCCGGGAACGCGCGCTCGAGGCGGCCTTCTGTCAGATGATAGAGCCCGAACTCCTGGAAGCCGGGCGAATCGATCAGCGCGCCGCCGTCGGCGAGCGGGTAGAGGCGTGTGAACGTCGTCGTGTGGCGGCCGCTGTTGAGCGCCGCGGAGATTTCGCGCGTCGCCGCCTCGGCGTCGGGCACGAGCAGGTTCACGAGCGTCGATTTGCCCATTCCCGACTGGCCGAGCAGGATCGTCGAATGGCCGGCAAGGCGCGGCGCGAGTTGCGCGCGCGCGTCGTCGGGCGCGCCCTTGATCGACAGCTCGAGCACGTCGTAGCCGAGCGCGCGGTACGCCGCCAAGCGCTCGCGCGCAACCGGCAGCGCGGCTTCGACGTCGATCTTGTTCAGCAAGACGATCGGCTTCAGCTCGTTCGCCTCGGCGGCGATCAGCGCGCGGCCGAGCAGGTCTTCGCTGAAGTGCGGCTCGGTCGCGAGCACGATCAGCAACTGATCGAGATTCGCGGCGAAGAGCTTCGACTTGAATTGGTCGGAGCGGTAGAGCAGGTTGCGCCGCTCGCCGATCCCGACGATCACGCCCTGGTCGGCCGACGTCCGTTCGTAGACGACGCGGTCGCCGACCGCGACGTCGCTCTTTTTGCCGCGCGGAAAGCACTGCAGCATCGGGCCGCCGTCGGCGGGCGCGACGATGTAGTGGCGGCCGTGCGCGGCGATCACGCGTCCCTCGACGCGCTCGCCGCCGCGCGCGGCCGCCCTGGCCGGCTGCTTCGTCGGCGTGCGCTTCATGAGAGCTGGAGCAGCCGGTCGATCCGTTGCGACGCGGGCGGGTGCGAGTAGTAGAACGCGGTGTAGACGGGGTCGGGCGTGAGCGTCGATGCGTTGTCTTCGTAGAGCTTCACGAGCGCGTTGACGAGGTCGCGCGCGTCGGTCTGGCTCGCGGCGAACGCGTCGGCTTCGAACTCGTGCTTGCGCGAGCTCAGGCTGCCGAGCGGCGTGACGAAGAACAGGAACACCGGCATCGACAGGAAGAACAGCACGAGCGCGACGCCCGCGTTGCTGCCGGCGAGCGACGGCATCACGCCGAGGCCCGTGTAGAACCATGCGCGCTGCGCGAGCCAGCCGAGCAGCGCAAGGAGCGCGAGGCTCAGCGCGAACGTCCAGAGCATCCGCTTCATCACGTGGCGGCGTTTGAAATGGCCGAGCTCGTGCGCGAGCACGGCTTCGATTTCGTTGCCCGTGAGGCGGGCGAGCAGCGTATCGAAGAACACGATCCGCTTCGCGGCGCCGAATCCCGTGAAATAAGCATTGCCGTGCGCGGAGCGGCGGCTGCCGTCCATCACGAAGAGGCCCTTCGCCGCGAAGCCGCAGCGTTTCATCAGCCCCTCGATCCGCGTGCGCAGCGCATCGTCGGACAGCGGCTCGAACTTGTTGAAGAGCGGCGCGATGAAGGTCGGATAGAGCACGAGGACGAGCATCTGGAAGCCGACCCACACGGCCCACGTCCACAGCCACCAGAGCGCCCCCGCCTGGTTCATCAGCCATAGCACGACGAACAGGAGCGGCAGCCCGAGCACCGCGCCGAGGAGCGCATTCTTAGCGAGATCGGCGAAGAACAGGCGCTTCGACATCCGGTTGAAGCCGAAGCGCTCTTCGATGCCGAACTGGCGGTAGTACTCGAACGGCAGGTCGACGGCGCCCGAGATCACGAGTACCGCGGCGACGAGCGCGACCTGCTGGCCGTAACCGTGGCCGAGCCAGCCGGTGAGGAGCGAATCGAGCGCGCCGACGCCGCCCAGGAGCGTGAGCCCGACGAGCACGGCCGAGCCGACGACGATCTCGAACATCGTGAGCCGGGTGCGCTCGACCGTGTAGTCGGCGGCGCGCTGGTGCGCGGAAAGCGGGATCGTTTCGCGGAACTGCGCGGGCACGCGGCCGCGATGCTCGGCGACGAAGCGGATCTGCCGCGACGCGAGCCACAGCTTGGTGCTCGTCATCGCGACGAGCGCGACGGCGAAGAGCAGGGTGAAGGTATAGGCGGGCATCAAGGGCGCTAGTGGTATCTATGCGAGAATTATATGTTCTTGCGGACCCGGCACGCTCGTCGTTTGCCGGTCCGCCTGGCGGCGCGCGTGCCGCCTGTCCGTTTCCCAGGATTGCTCATGACCGATATCTCCGCCGCGGCCGGCCAGCCCGCGCTCGTTCGCAACGAACTGAACCTCGTCTGGCTCGACATGGAAATGACGGGCCTGAACCCGGACAGCGACCGCATCATCGAGATCGCCGTCGTCGTCACCAATTCGACCCTCGACATCGCGGTCGAAGGACCCGTGTTCGCGATCCATCAGAGCGACGAGACGCTCGCGAAGATGGACGACTGGAACAAGAACACGCACGGCCGTTCCGGCCTCATCGACCGCGTGCGCGCGTCGACCGTCACCGAGGCGGACGCCGCCGCGCAGATCGAGGCGTTCCTCGGCCAGCACGTGCCCCCAGGCAAGTCGCCGATGTGCGGCAACTCGATCTGCCAGGACCGCCGCTTCATGGCGCGCTGGATGCCGGAACTCGAACGCTTCTTCCATTACCGCAACCTCGACGTCAGCACGCTCAAGGAGCTGTGCCGGCGCTGGCAGCCTGCGATCTACAAGGGCTTCCAGAAGCGCGCGATGCATACGGCGCTTGCCGATATCCACGAGTCGATCGACGAGCTCAAATACTACCGCAAGCACTTCCTGATTCCGGCCGCGCCGGCGGGCGAGACCGCTTGAGCGGCGGCCCGCGCGTCGCGGTGCCGGGCCGGGGAGGCGGGCGGGCGTCGCGAGGCCGCGGCGATCACTTCGGCGCGCGCACCGCGCTTTTCGGCCGGAACGCCGCGCATACGGCCGGATTCGTCTCCGCGTAAGGGCCGCCGATCAGGTCGATGCAATACGGCACCGCAGCGAAAATGCCTGGCACGGCGACCTTGCCGTCGTCGCCGCGCAGCCCTTCGAGCGTTTCCTTGATCGATTTCGGCTGGCCAGGCAGGTTCACGATCAGCGCCGCGTGATCCGCGGTCTCGCGGATCACCGCGACCTGCCGAGACAGGATCGCGGTCGGCACGAAATTCAGGCTGATCTGCCGCATCTGCTCGCCGAAGCCCGGCATCTCTTTCGTTGCGACCGCGAGCGTCGCCTCGGGCGTCACGTCGCGGTGCGCGGGGCCCGTGCCGCCCGTCGTCAGCACGAGGTCACAGCCGGCCGTGTCGACGAGCTCGACGAGCGTCGCCGAGATCGTCGGCGCGTCGTCCTGGATGAGCCGCGTCTCGGCCCGCCACGGCGACGCAAGCGCCGACGCGAGCCACTCCTTCAGCGCGGGAATGCCTTGGTCCTCGTACACGCCGCTGCTGGCGCGGTCGCTGATCGACACGAGGCCGATCACGAGTTCGTCGGGAGGGTTACGCTTCGTCGTCGTCGTCATCGTCGGAAGAAGAGGAGTGATCGGCCGAATCGTCCGCGTCGCCTGCCGCGCCGCTCGCCGTCTTGATCCACTGGAACAGCTCGCGGAAGTAGCGGGGCGGCTTGCCCTGCTGCGCTTCCCTGCGCGCGTTGCGGATCAACATGCGGCCTTCCTGCACGTCGGCGCCCGGATGCTCGTGGATGAACGCGGTCAGCGCGTCGTCGCTCGCCAGCAACTGCTCGCGGGTGCGCTCGATCCAGTGCAGGCGCGCCGTCTCGGCCTTGTTGACGCCGCGCTGCGTGTCGAGCGCCAGCCGCAGCGCGGCCGTCTCGTCGGCGGAGAGCGAGCGCATGACGCGGCCGACATACTGGATCTGGCGGCGTTTGCCCTCATGATCGGTGATGCGGCGTGCCTCGCGCACGGCATCGGCGAGAACTTCCGGCATCGGCATGCGCTTGAACGCGTCCTTCGGCAACTCGACGAGGGCGACGCCCAGTTCCTGCAACGCGTGCATGTCGCGCTTCAGTTGGGATTTGCTCGGGCGATCGTAGCCGTGGTCGGCGTCCTCGATCGGTTGGATGCGGGTTTTGCGTGTCATGGGCGGCATTGTATCGCGGCGCGCACCGCACGCCGCGCATCGCGTTCGCGGACCCGCGTCGCCCGCGCCGGACCTTGCTATGATCGCGGAATACGCACATTTTGAAACACGCGGGCGAACCGCCCGCCACCGGATACCACGACGATGGCTGCAAACCTCGACGCCCAGGCGCACTATTTCCCGCACACGCAGGACGAACTGAAAGAAATCGCGACGGACATCCTCCGGCACGCGAAGGCGCTCGGCGGGACCGACGCCGCGACCGAAATCTCCGAAGGCGACGGCCTGTCGGTGTCGGTGCGGCGCGGCGAAGTCGAGACGATCGAGCACAACCGCGACAAGACGGTCGGCGTGACCGTCTTCATCGGCAAGAAGCGCGGCAACGCGAGCACGTCGGATTTCTCGCCCGCCGCGCTGAAGGACACCGTTGCGGCCGCGTACAACATCGCGCGCTTCACGGCCGAGGACGACGCGGCGGGGCTTGCCGAAGCCGAGCTGCTCGAAACCGATCCGCGCGATCTCGATCTCTATCATCCGTGGCGCATCTCGGCCGACGAAGCGGTCGACATCGCGCGCCGCTCGGAGGACGCCGCGTTCGCGGTCAGCCCGCAGATCCGCAATTCGGAGGGCGCGAGCGTGTCCGCGCAGCACTCGCAGTTCGTGCTCGCGACGTCGCGCGGCTTTCTTGCCGGCTATCCGTACTCGCGCCACTACATCGCGTGCGCGCCGATCGCGGGCAGCGGCCGCCACATGCAGCGCGACGACTGGTATACGTCGAAGCGACGCGCGGACGAGCTCGCTTCGCCCGAGTCGGTCGGCCGCTATGCGGCCGAGCGTGCGCTCGCGCGGATGGGCGCGCGCCGCCTCGATACGCGCAAGGTGCCCGTGCTGTTCGAGGCGCCGCTCGCGGCAGGCTTGCTCGGCGCGTTCGTGCAGGCGGTGAGCGGCGGCGCGCTGTATCGCAAGACGTCGTTCCTCGTCGATAGCCTCGGCAAAGAGGTGTTCGCGCCGCATGTGCAGATCGTCGAGGACCCGCACGTGCCGCGCGCGATGGGCAGCGCGCCGTTCGACGAGGAAGGCGTTCGCACGCGCGCGCGCAGCGTCGTGAAGGACGGCGTCGTCGAGGGCTATTTCCTGTCGACGTATTCGGCGCGCAAGCTCGGCACGCAGACGACCGGCAACGCGGGCGGCTCGCACAACATCGCGCTGAAGAGCGCGCTCACGCGGCCGACCGACGACTTCGACGCGATGCTGAAGAAGCTCGGCACGGGTCTTCTGCTGACGGAACTGATGGGGCAGGGCGTCAACTACGTGACGGGCGACTATTCGCGCGGCGCGGCGGGCTTCTGGGTCGATAACGGCGAGATTCAGCATCCGGTCGAGGAGATCACCGTCGCGAGCACGCTGCAGGAGATGTTCCGCCACATCGTCGCGATCGGCGCGGATTCGATCGTGCGCGGGACGAAGGCGACGGGCTCGGTGCTGATCGAGCAGATGACGATCGCGGGGCAGTGAGCGCCGCGATCGGTTCGATCGCGCAAAAGTAAAAAGCGCCACGGCAAGCCGCGTTTCAGAATGCTGACGAACCCCTCGTTTTTCGGAACGGGGCGTGTCTTTTGGGGTGTCCTTGTCGCGGCAGCGCGCCGCCGCCCGCGTCAACCGGCGCGCTTGCGGCGGTAGACGACGAACGCGTACGTGAAATCGTTCGGCTCCGCCGCGCGATGCGCATCGCGCGACACCTCTTCCCATTGCGCGGGATCGGGCGCGGGAAACGACGCGTCCCCTTCGAAGTCCTGGTCGATCTCGGTGACGATCAGCTTGTCCGCGTGCCGCAGGCCCTCCGCGTAGAGCTGCGCGCCGCCGATCAGGAACGCCTCGGCCGCGCCGTCGCGCGCCGCGAGGGCGAGCGCGCCGTCGAGCGACGTGACCGTGTCGCAGCCGTCGAAGCGCCGCGCGGCGTCGCGCGTGACGACGATGTTGCGGCGACCGGGCAGCGGCCGGCCGATCGATTCATGCGTCTTGCGGCCCATGACGATCGGTGCGCCCATCGTCGTGCGCTTGAAGAACGCGAGATCCTCGGGGAGTTTCCACGGAAGTTGGTTGTCGCGGCCGATCACGCCGTTGCGGGCGCGTGCGACGATCAGGGTCAGCGTCGTCATGACGGGAAGAAAGGATGCCGGAAGGGCACGATTCTACCGGATCGCACGGCGTGCGACGACGCATCGCTCGCCGTGCCTGCTTCGTTCGGCGCGCCGGGATGGGCGGCGTTTGCATCGCGTCGGTCCGAATGCCGCTTCGCGCGCTTCGCACGCGGCGGCGGACACCTCGCTCGCCGCGCGTCATGCGCCGTGTGCCGCGTGTGCGGAACGCGCGCGTCACGTGTGCCCGGCTTCGTCGTCGGCGTCGCCCGCGCCCGGCCGATGCGAGGCGCCCCATGACAGCTCGCGCAGCCCGTGCGACACCATCAGCCGATACAGCGTCGCGCGCGACACGCCGAGCTCGGCCGCCGCTTCCGTCAGGCGGTGGCGATGCCGCAGCAGCGACGCTTCGATCGTCTGGCGCTCGGCACGCTCGCGCGCTTCGGCGAGCGTCGTCGCCTGGCGCGTCGCGTATGGCGCGAGATCGAGATCGGCAGCCGATAGCTGGCGGCCGTCGGACATCACGATTGCGCGCCGGATCCGGTTGATCAGCTCGCGCACGTTGCCGGGCCACGGGTAGTTGTACATCGCTTCGATCGCGCACGACGTGAAGCCGCGAATCCGGCGCGCGCCGTCGCTCCTGAACCGATGCAGGATGTGATGCGCGAGGATTTCGATGTCCTTGCCGCGCGCGCGCAGCGGCGGCTCTTCGAGCTTCAGCACGCACAGCCGGTGAAACAGGTCCTCGCGGAAGCGGCCTTCGCGCATCGCCGTTTCGAGATCGACGTGCGTCGCGGAGATGATCCGCACGTCGACCGCAATCGACTCGTGCCCGCCGAGGCGCTCGATCTTGCCTTCCTGCAGGAAGCGCAGCATGCTCGCCTGGCTTTCGAGCGGCATGTCGCCGATCTCGTCGAGGAACAGCGCGCCGCCGTCGGCCGCTTCGACACGGCCGATCTTGCGCTGGTTCGCGCCGGTGAACGCGCCGCGCTCGTAGCCGAACAACTCGGCTTGCAGGAGCGTTGGCGGAATCGCGCCGCAGTTGATCGCGACGAAAGGCGCATTCGCGCGCGCCGAGCGCTCGTGAATCGCAACCGCCGTCAGTTCCTTGCCGGTCCCCGATTCGCCGGAGATGAACACGGCCGCGTCGGTTGCGGCCACCTTGCGGATCAATCGGAACAACTGCTGCATCGCGTCGCATGCGCCGACCATCTCGTCGCCCATCGCCTGGGCGACGTCCGCCGCGCCATCCAGATCGCACAGCGCGACCATCCCGTATGCGTGGCCGACAAGATAATCGATCGTCGCGTGCGGCGGCGGGCCTTGCGTGTAGTCGAAGCAGTACTGGCGAATCAGCCGGCGCACGTCGGGATCGTTGATGCGTGTGTCGCCCGCGAGTGCGATCCAGCCGACCTGCTGTTGCCGTAGCACCAATTCGAGCGTCGACAGCTCGCGCGGCGCGAAACCGTCGAGATCCGCGATCCCCGCCTGCGGCTGGTTCGGCTTCACACGACGCGCCGCTTCGGTCGCCGAGCGCGCGACGTGCACGTTCCAGTGCCGCGCGCGCAGATGTTCGACGAGCGTCGTGTCGGGCGTGCGCGACAGGTAGACGAGCGGGCGTATGACCGGCTCGTGCGCGGTCGGGCCGGTCGATGCGGCCGAGGGATGCGCGGCGTGACCAGGTGGCGTGCAATCGGAGTAGGGACGGAAGTCGTGCACGATGCACCTCTGCATGGATGTTGTTCGGAACGTGTCGGGGATGCGTAGCGCCGATGGCGGCTCGCGGCGCGTCGTATGCGTTGTCGGGCGCGATCGTCGCGATCGTCGCGATCGTCGGCGGATGCGTATCGAAGGGGCGATCGCGACCGAAGCGACCGAAGCGACCGAAGTGACCGAAGTGACCGAAGTGACCGAAGTGACCGAAGTGACCGAAGTGACCGAAGTGACCGAAGTGACCGAAGTGACCGAAGCGGGCGCGCGGCGCGGGGGGCGACGCCGGTCGGCTTGCGCTCGGCTCGCGCGCCGATGCGGCATATGCGCATTCGGTCGGGATGGGTTCGTGGCGTCGAGCGCGATGTGTGTCGCGTGGTGCACGGAAAACGTAAGCGCGCCGGCAGCGTCGTGTCGGCTGACGCGGGCGTGTTGCGTGGTCGTCGGCCGTGCCCGGCCGATCGCCGACCAGACGATCGAGCGTGCGCGCGCGCGACGCGCGGCGCGAACGCGGCGGCTGGCCGAGCGGGCGTCGGCGCAGTTTCCCCGGACATGTCGGTCCCCCCCGTTGCGTGTCGCGTTGCGGTCATGGCGGCGCGATGCGCATTCCCCCGTAAGTCGTCGACGGCTGCGTTTCAGCGCGGCGATCGCGAGTGATTGTCTTACCAGTTGCCGGCATCGCCGGCGGTCTTCGTTGCGATGCTGCCGATTGCGCTCGTCGCATCGCGGCGCACGCCCGACGCGACGAGTACGCTCGCTCGCCGCGCCGGGAAAACGGGCGCGACGATGCGACGTGTCGCCACGTGGTCGGCGTCGCGCATGCGTGGCGAATGTCTCGGCGTGTACGCCGAAGCCGAATCATTCGCGTTCGTCGAGACGCATGCCGCGCGACCCGGATCGCTTGGCTGAACGACGCGCTTCAATGCGGCGAACGAGCGGCCGTCATGCATCGAAGGCGCGTGTTGCGGATCGCCGAGACCCGAGTCGGTCGCGCGATTCGATGTCGACGTCGACGTCGATTCGTGCGCGTCATGCGGCGGATTGCCCGAACGATCGAACGACAAATCGACGAACGGCGATCGATATGCCGCGAGCGATGCGCGGCCTCGATCGGCGATGCGCGAGCGCAGTCGCGCATCGCCGGCGACATCGCGCGCGGATCGCGTGCGATGCGAATCGCAGTGACGGCGCATGCCGCACGAGACGCTCGACGCCCGCGTGATTGGCCGATCGTCGGCGGCCGTCGCGGCGAGGCCGTCGGGCGCTGCGTCGACGCGATCGGCATGCGCCACCCAGCGGGACAAGTCCGCGTGCGGCACGAGGCCGGTTGCTCCGTGTGGAGCGGGAGGGCGCGGCGAAGCGAACGCGGAACCGATTGCCGACGCAAGCATCGTCGCCGCTGCAACGAGTAGGCGCTTCATCAGACGCTCCGACATGGATGGATTCTTCTGCCCAAAAAGAGTGCCCGCCGGGGGACGGAGCACCAAAACGTTTGCCGTTGCATGAACGACTCCGGCTACCTGGACGACCTGGACGATTCCGATGAGATGCGCGAGCACGTCGCCGTGACGCAATGCCCGCTGCAATTCATGCCCCCCCGCCGACTGTCCCAGACTTCCGTGTTTAGGGACCGCCTCGGATAGTTCGCTATCCGAGGCGGTCTCCGCTTCGGCGCTCAGCGTGCGGGTTGCGACGCTGTGGCGCTGAAGACCTGCTGTGCCCGCATGCCGATGCGCGGGCGACGAACCCGGCGGGTTCGGCAATACGATGCATCCGGCGCTCGTCGTCGCATGCGATGCGCCGTTCCGAGCGAGACGGATGGAGATGCGTGAGTGCTTCGAACCGGGAAGAGATGCGGCGTCCGTGTTCCGCGCATCGGTTGCGCTCGTGCGGCGTGTCTGCGCGCGCGAGGCCGTGATGTCGTGATGATCGTGATCATCGCGAATATGCGACGCATGTCGACGCGCGACGCGCGATGCGATCGCCTGTGCGCAGGCCGCGCTGCCTGGAACCGCGCCCATCGGCTCGACGCACACGATTGCGGCGGCGGAACCGATCCGCAAGGCACGCAACGCGCGGCGCGACGACGGCTGCGAAGCGTCGGGCAGTACGGTCATCTCGTCTCCTCTTCGTATTGCGTGGTTTTGTCGCGGTGGGCCTGGCCCTTTGCATGTGAGTCCGTCATCGCCTCGTATAGCTCGCGTCGTTGCCTTGGACCATGCGCTGTGCGTCGGACGGCACGGGCAGCGGTGTCGGCGGCCCGATCTCGTCCCACAGCGTCACGGCCGAGCTGTGGTCGAAGAGCGGCGTCGGCGTCGCGACGGGAACAGGAGCCGCCATGCGCTCCCGCTGTCGCGCGAATACGCCGGCATCGACATGCACGAAACGCTCGATCCATTCGGTCGCGGCGATGTGCACGGGCGGCGTAACGACGTGCCGATATGTATCGTTTTCGTGCGCGATTACGACGAAAGGCGACAAAACCGCAAACAATGCAGCGAGCGCTGTGACGATGGGATGCGGTCGATAGGCAAGACAGGCGGCGATGCGCATGACGGCTCTCCGGTTTGTCGGTGATCGAGCGAAATGCATGCCACTGCGCGCAATCCATTGACTGGATGGGCTGCCCGAATGCGCGGACGAATCGGGGTACGGCCAAACGCGAGCAAAACGTTTCAGCTTTGAAACGGCCACTCGGGAATACCGCTGATTCAAAAATCGATGGGCTAATCTAATCTTCTATTCGAGCGCACGACGAATTAAGCAAATCGTTAAACACAGTCTTTCGGAATATCAGCAGAAGAATGCAATTGATTTGATGCAGCCGATGCTGAAAAAAGTTGGTTTAATTCATTTGCTTTGTCGTACGCTTGTCAGTAGGCTGAAGCAACACAGATCCGAAAAAGGGGCGGCCGTGACCACCGCCTTTGATTTTCGAGCCAAGCGTCGATCTACGGGGAACGCAGTTCCAGTGGAAGTGAAAAATGACGAGCCGAGTCCTTCTCGTAGGTCCCGGCTCGGTTCCGTCGCGCCCCTGTGCCAGGCCGCGCGACGCAAATCGATTGACTGGGTGGCGTCATGGATGTTGTGGCAAGGCATCTCATTTACTATTCCCATCGTCCGAATGCGGATCTGCAACGTTGTTTCGACCAGCATGAATGGCAGGTCGACGTTGTCGATTCGCCGCGCGAGATGCGGCGTTCCGCTGCACGAGGCGTGATCGCCGGCGGGTTGCTCGATTTTTCGTGCGGAGTCGGGGCCGCCGAATTGCGCGAGCTCGAAGCGAGTCTGAAGACGCCGAACGTCGGCTGGATTGCGATGACGCGACGGGGGCAGATGGAAGAAGAGGCGGTGCGCCGGCTCGTGCGCGATTACTGCTTCGACTACGTGACGGTGCCTTACGAGCGTGAGCGCATCGTCGAGTCGGTCGGCCACGCGTACGGGATGGTCACGCTGTCGGAAGGGCTCGCGCCCGCCGCCGCGACCGTGCGCAACGAAGGCGAGATGGTCGGCACCTGCGATGCGATGCTTGCGCTCTTCAAGATGATCCGCAAGGTCGCCGCGACCGACGCGCCCGTGTTTATCTCCGGCGAATCGGGGACCGGCAAGGAACTGACGGCGGTTGCGATTCACGAGCGCTCGGCGCGCGCGAATGCGCCTTTCGTCGCGATCAACTGCGGCGCGATTCCGCCGACGCTCCTGCAAGCCGAGCTGTTCGGCTACGAGCGCGGCGCGTTCACCGGCGCGAACCAGCGCAAGATCGGACGTATCGAAGCCGCGAACGGCGGCACGCTGTTCCTCGACGAGATCGGCGATCTGCCGTTCGAGAGCCAGGCGAGCCTGCTGCGCTTCCTGCAGGAGCACAAGGTCGAGCGCGTCGGCGGACATGCGTCGATTTCGGTCGACGTGCGGATCATTTCCGCGACGCATGTCGACATGCAGGTCGCGCTGCGCAACGGGCGCTTCCGCGAAGATCTGTATCACCGCCTGTGCGTGCTGAAGCTCGAGGAGCCGCCGCTGCGCGAGCGCGGCAAGGACATCGAGATCCTCGCGAAGCACATGCTCGAACGCTTCAAGGGCGATGCGCACCGGCGGCTGCGCGGCTTCACGCCGGACGCGATCGCGGCGCTTCACAACTACGCGTGGCCGGGCAACGTGCGCGAGTTGATCAACCGGGTGCGGCGCGCGATCGTGATGTCGGAAGGGCGCATGATCAGCGCGGCCGATCTCGAGCTGTCGAACTACGCGGAGGTCGCGCCGATGTCGCTCGAGGAGGCGCGCGAGAGCGCCGAGCGGCACGCGATCGAAATCGCGCTGCTGCGGCATCGCGGCCGGCTTGCGGACGCGGCGCGCGAGCTCGGCGTGTCGCGCGTGACGCTCTATCGGCTGCTCTGCGCGTACGGGATGCGCGATGACGGCAGCGCGCGCGCGAAGCGCGACGAGGACCTGCGTCGGGCCTGCTAGCGCGCGCCTTGCTAAAATGGCGGGCACGGCCGCTTTCCGCGGCCGGAGGAACCCGCATGAAACAGTATCTCGACCTCGTTCGCACCATTCTCGACGCCGGCGCCTGGCAAAACAACCGTACGGGCATACGCACGATCAGCATGCCCGGCGCGATGCTGCGCTTCGATCTGCAGCAGGGCTTTCCCGCCGTGACGACGAAGAAGCTCGCGTTCAAGTCGGCGATCGGCGAGCTCGTCGGTTTCCTGCGCGCAAAGCGCAGCGCGGCGGATTTCCGCGCGCTCGGCTGCAAGGTCTGGGACGCGAATGCGAACGAGAACGCGCAGTGGCTCGCGAATCCGTATCGTCGCGGCGACGACGATCTCGGCGACGTATACGGCGTCCAGTGGCGACGCTGGCCGGGCTACAAGGTGCTCGACGCGCACGCCGACGCGCAGATCGCCGATGCGACGTCGCGCGGCTTTCGCGTCGTCGCTCGATTCGAAGAGGACGGCGCGCGCAAGGTGCTGCTCCACAAGGCGATCGATCAATTGCGCGACTGCCTCGACACGATCGTGCGCGATCCGTCGAGCCGCCGCATTTTGTTTCACGGCTGGAACCCCGCGGTGCTCGACGAGATCGCGCTGCCCGCGTGTCATCTGCTGTACCAGTTCCTGCCGAACGTCGAGCGACGCGAGATCTCGCTGTGCCTGTACATCCGCAGCAACGACGTCGGGCTCGGCACGCCGTTCAACCTCGCGGAAGGCGCGGCGCTCCTGACGCTCGTCGGCCGGCTGACCGGCTACACGCCGCGCTGGTTCACGTACTTCATCGGTGATGCGCACATCTACGAGAATCAGCTCGACATGCTGAAGCAGCAGCTCGAGCGCGAGCCGTTCGAGAGCCCGCGGCTCGAGATCGCCGAGCGCGTGCCCGATTGCGCGAAGACGGGCAAGTACGAGCCGGAGTGGCTCGAGCGCGTCGAGCCGTCGGATTTCTCGCTCGTCGGCTATCGCCATCACGAGCCGCTGACTGCGCCGATGGCCGTCTGAGCGAACGAGCGGCGCGGGCGACGCGCCGCTCGTTCGTCGTCCGACCAACAAAAAAACCCGCGAATTTCGCGGGTTTTTTTGTTGGTGCCGGCCGGCCCGTTCATGCGTGCCGACGCTCGTCGCGATGTGCATCGAAGCCATGCTGCTGATCCGGACGCACCTGACGCGGAGGCTCCTGGCGCGGAGGCTCCTGGCGCGGAGGCTCCTGGCGCGGCGCGGGCGGCGGACTGTGCGGCGCGGCTTGCGGCGGCGGCGGCGCGGGACGCGGCTCCATCCGCGGCGCTTCCATGCGCGGAGCCGGCATCCGCGGCGCTTCCATCCGCGGGGCTTCCATTTGCGGACGCGGCGCAGGGGCGGGCGCGCGATATTCGTTGCGCGGCGCGGGCGGCGCGACTTCCTGGCGCGGCATTTCGCGCGGTGCGGCGCGCGGCGCTTCGGCAGCGCGCATTTCGTTGCGCGGCGCAGGCGAGCCCGGCTGCGGCTGTGCGCGCTCGGCGGGCTGCGGCGCGGCGTGCGTCGGCGTTGGCGTCGAACGGATCGGCGGCACTGCGTTCTGCGTCGGCGACCGGTAATTGAGCGGCGGATTCGGCGTGCCGCTCTCACGCGACTGGCCGCCGTTCGCGCGTTGCTGCCCGATCGGCGGATGCGGTTGTGTCCACGACGGCTGCGGGCGCTGCGCTTCGCCCGGCGCGCGTGCTTCATTGCGCGCGCCCGGGTTGTTGCCGGCCGCGGGCGGCCGCGGCACGCCGTTGTTGATCGACGGCGCGGCATTCGGCCGCATCGCGTTTTGCGGCCCGGCGGTCGCGCCCGGAACGACGGGCGCGTGCGGCGCGTTCGGCTGCGCGACGCCCGGCTGCGGGATACCGGGACGCGCGATGTTCGGCCGCGCGGCATTCGGCTGGGCCGCATTCGGCTGCGGCATGTTCGGCTGCGGCCGTTCGCCCGCACGCGCGGCCGGATTGCCGACGCCGCCTTGCGGTCCGCGTCCTGGCTGCGCGACGGGCGCATGCGTGTCGACGAGTTGCACGTTGCGCATCGCCCAGCGGTTCGGCGCGCCCGTGTTTTCGGGCGAGCGCACGGGCCGCATCGCATAGTTCGGCGGCACGGCGGTCTTCACGACGGGCGCGCCCGCGCCCGGCACCCGCGCGCCGCTTTGCGCGAGATGCGCGGCGAGCTTGTCGCGATACGCGGCCGGCACGACCGGGTTGCGCGTCGCGACGATCGAGCGCTGCTGGGCGGCCGCGGGCGGCCGGTACGCGGCGCTGCGCAGCGCGCCGTTGAAGCTCTGCCGCACCGGTGCGACACCGGGCGCGCCCGAGCCGATATGCGCGTTGCGCCATTGCTGCGGATCGACCTTCTGCGCGAAGCGCGACACCGGCTGCCCATGGACGAACGCGGTCGCGGGCACGGCCGTCACCGCGTTCGGCGCACGGAAGTTCACGTACGTGTTGTGGATGTTCGTGATGTTCGTCACGTTCACCGTCTTGTTGACGTTGATGTTGTTGACGTTGTTCACGATCACCGTCTGGTTCACGTGCTGGTAGTAGTGCGGGCTCCAGCCGCCCCAGCTCGGCCGCCACGGGTCGTGCGGGCCGAGCGGGAACCATGCGACGCCCGCCGCCGCGATCCCGCCGACCGCGAGGCCCACGCTCCAGTCGAAGCCGCCGCCGCCTCCGCCGACGAACGCGACGAGCGCAGGCGCGTAGCACGGCGGCGCACTGACGACGAGCGGGCCCGGCACCCATGCCCACGAGTCGTCGACATACGCCCAGCGGCCGTAGTGGTACGGTGCGAAGCCCCACGGCTCGTCGTCGACCCAGGTCCAGCCCCACGGCGCTTGCCAGATCCAGTGGCCGGTGTGGTACGGCGCCCAGCCGGCGGGCACTGCGCTCGGCACCCACACTTCGCCGTAATCGGGGTCGTCGCGCCACGTCCCGTTTGCGTCGAGATCCTGGTAGCCGGGGACTTCGCGCGACACGTAGCGGGCCGTCACCGAGCGTTCCTCGGCGGCGTCGCGGCTCGCGGCCCAGTCGTCGAGACCGTCGGGCGGCGGCGCGGCGCCCGTGTCCGCGACCTGCAGCCCGGTGCCCGTGAAGACGACCCGCTGGCCGGCCGATACCGGCATCTGCGTGCCGTCGCCGTAGACGGTCGCGCTGCCGCGCCGCACGCTGACGGTCGTGCTCGAGCCGTCGGGTGCGACGTCGACGCGGTAGTCGCCGGGGGCGCCGACGGCGAGCGCGAGGTTCGGCGTGTCGATCTCGTACGACGTGCCGGGCGGCAACTCGCGCACGTGCGTCGACAGCGTGCCGAGCGGTACCTTGAGCTGCGTGTTCGTGTCGTCGAGATTGAGGATCGACAGGCTCGTCGACTGCCCGAGGCGCACCGCGGTCGAGCCGATGTGCAGCTCGGAGCGCGCGCCCGAGTCGTTCCACAACTGGTCGCCCGTCGTGAGCGGGCGGTTGACGGCCGCGTACGACCAGTCGCTCGCGCCCGCGGGCTCGGTCGTCACGGCACCGGACAAGTAGTTGAGGCGCGCGACGCGGCTCGGCGGATCGCCGCCCGTTTGCCGGGCGACGCCGGCGGGCGGCGCGTCAACGGCCTGAGCGATGGCCGGCGGCAGCGCGGCGAGCGTGGCGAGCGCGATGAGCGTGTGACGGGCGATGCGCGAAAGCGCAAGCGGATTACGAGCGGCAAGCATGGTCATCATTGTCTCTGTTGTGTCCGGCGTGGCACGCGCCGTATGAGTCCACTCTATCCGCTTGGCATGTTTCAGAGACGGTCGTTTTGTTATGTGATTTGACGTGCTGTAACAAGACTTGTCGGCGCACGGGAATTCGTCAGAACGATGAAAGCGCGCGTCATTCACCGGTAAGCAGCGCGTCGAATTCGCGCTGGCCGGCGGGCGTCACGCGCAGTACGCGCGGCTTGCCCGCGTGCTCGATCCAGCCGTGCCGGCAGAAGCTGTCGAGGAGCGCCGCGCCGAGCGCGCCGCCCAGGTGCGGACGGCGCTCGCTCCAGTCCGGGCACGTGCATGCGAAGCGGCGGCGCTTCGCGCGCTGGCCGCCGACGTCGATGCCCCATTGCGCGAATTGCGCGGCGCCCGCGGCGGTCGCGTCGAGCGCGCCGTTCGCCGTCGCAAGCCAGCCGCGCGACATCAGCCGTTCGAACACCTGCACCGCGAGCTCGCCCGCCATGTGGTCGTAGCAGGTGCGTGCGTAGCGCATGTCGGGCGGCACCGTGCGCGCCGGCTGCGGGGTCGGGCGCTGTGGCGCAGCCGCCTGCGCGACGTTCGCGAGCGCCTCGATCGCCGCGGCGATGTCGGGCGACGCGATCCGGTAGTAGCGATGGCGGCCGCGCACGTCGAGCGCGAGCAGGCCGCCGTCCGCGAGCCGCGCGAGATGCGCGCTCGCCGCCGACGGCGACAGCCCGGCGATCATCGTCAGCTCGCCCGCGGGGCGCGCGCTGCCGTCCATCAGCGCCCAGAGCATCGCGGCGCGTCCGGGGTCGGCGAGCAGCGCGCCGAGGCGGCTCAGGCCGGGAAAGTGGTGGTGGCGATCGGAAACGGACATCGTCGGACCTCGGAGGGGAGATGGCTTCGAGTGTAGGCGCGGATCGCATTCGATGTTTCAGTTCGGGGCGAAATATCGAATGCGATCCGCTGTGTGCGTGGCTGCGCCGCGCGCTTTAGCTCTGACTTTCGTTTCGGCTTTCGCGCCCGCGACGGCGGCGCGCGTAAAATGCGACGTCCGATGATTCGTCGGCGCGCCGTCGCGGCACGCCGGCCGCTCGATAATGCTTCCTGCGATGAAAACGCTTGTTGCAACCCTCATTGCCGCCATCCTCTGCGCGGGCTGCGCGTACGGCGGCGCTGGCGTATCCGGCGCCGGCACCGGCCGCATCGAGATGTACGGCACGATCGATCAGGGCGTGACGATCCGCAACTGACGGCGCGACGCCGAAAGCGGGCAAGCGCCGCTCCCGCGCCGCGCGCGTGGCCCGCATGGCGGGCGCGGCGCTATGTCGCAGCGCAACGTATAATCGTCTCCTTTCCCGCCACGCCGCAGAACTGGAGCCAGCCGAGATGCCCGCCACGCCCCCCGCGCCGCTTGATCGCACCGAGACCGTTTTCCGCTTCCTCGCCGAGCCGACGTCCGTGAACTTCGGCGGCAAGGTGCACGGCGGCGCGCTGATGAAATGGATCGACGAGACCGCGTACGCGTGCGCGGCGATCTGGTCGAGCCGCTATTGCGTGACGGTGAGCGTCGGCAACATCCGCTTCCAGCGGCCGATCCTCGTCGGCAATCTCGTCGAGCTGAAGGCGCGCGTCGTCGCGACGGGCCGCACGAGCATGCACATCCACGTGTCGGTGCACGCGGGCGATCCGAAGGGCGGCGTGCTGCGCCAGACGACCGATTGCCTCGTCGTGTTCGTCGCGGTCGACGAGAACGGCAACCCGGTGCCGGTGCCGCCGTTCGAGCCCGTTACCGACGAGCAGAAGCGGCTCGCGCAATATGCGATGGACGTGCGGAGCGCGCTAGACAAGATCGTCGAGCTCAAGCCCGAGGAAGTCGCGAAAGGGGAAGTGTGAGCGCGTATCGGCGTTCGTCGCGCGTCCGAACGGGCGCGTGAACGCGGGACGCCGGGCGCATCGATGCGAAGACGCCGCGATCGCTCGCGGCGTTTTTCGTTGGCGACGGCGAGGCGCGATGCGATGGGCGATGCAGCATGCGAAGCCTGCCGCGCCGCACATGTGCTGCTTGTTGCCCGAAGGCGCTTGATTGCGTGTCGCGAGCGGGAGCGAGATTGCAGGGCCGATCCAAGCAGCGTTCGAGCGGTGACGATCAATCAGCGACGATCGAGCGGCGACGATCGAACCCGGCATCCGCCCCCGACCTGCCGCCGCCGCGCTCGAATATCGCAAGCACGCGCGACATCGGCCACGTCAACCGCCGGCCGTGCGTCGCGCGTCGTCGTCAGTCCTTGCCGACCATCTTCTCCGGCCGCACCCATTCGTCGAACTGCGCTTCGGTCACGTAGCCGAGCGCGAGCGCGGCGGCCTTGAGCGTCGTGCCTTCCTTGTGGGCCTTCTTCGCGATCTGTGCGGCCTTGTCGTAGCCGATGTGCGGATTGAGCGCCGTCACGAGCATCAGCGATTCGTTCAGAAGCGCGTCGATGCGCGGGCGATTCGGCTCGATGCCGACCGCGCAGTGATCGTTGAAGCTCTGCGCGCCGTCCGCCAGCAGCCGCACTGATTGCAGCACGTTGTGCGCGATCATCGGCCGGAACACGTTCAGCTCGAAATTGCCGCTCGCGCCGCCGAAGTTCACCGCGACGTCGTTGCCGAACACCTGGCAGCACAGCATCGTCACCGCTTCGGACTGGGTCGGATTGACCTTGCCCGGCATGATCGAGCTGCCCGGCTCGTTCTCCGGGATCGACAGCTCGCCGAGCCCGCAGCGCGGGCCGCTCGCGAGCCAGCGGATGTCGTTCGCGATCTTCATCAGGCTCGCGGCGACGGTCTTCAGCGCGCCGTGCGCGAACACGAGCGCGTCGGCCGCGGCCATCACTTCGAACTTGTTCGGCGCGCTGACGAACGGCAGCCCGGTGAGCCGGCCGATCTCGGCCGCGACGCGCGCGGCGAACCGCGGATGCGCGTTGAGCCCCGTGCCGACTGCCGTGCCGCCTTGCGCGAGCTCGTACAAATGCGGCAGCGCCGCTTCGACGTGGCGGATCCCCTGATCGAGCTGCGCGACGTAGCCGGAGAACTCCTGGCCGAGCGTGAGCGGCGTCGCGTCCTGCAGGTGCGTGCGGCCGATCTTCACGATGTCGGCGAACGCGGCCGCTTTCGCGTCGAGCGTCGTGCGCAGCGTGCGCAGCGCGGGCAGCAGATGCGAGACGATCGCGCGCGCGGCGGCGATGTGCATCGCGGTCGGGAATACGTCGTTCGACGACTGGCCGCGATTGACGTCGTCGTTCGGATGCACCTTGCGGCTCTCGCCGCGTTCGCCGCGTTCGCCGCGTTCGCCGCCGAGCAGCTCGCTCGCGCGATTGGCGATCACTTCGTTCAGGTTCATGTTCGTCTGCGTGCCCGAACCCGTTTGCCAGACCGCGAGCGGGAATTCGTCGGGATGCCGGCCCGCGACGATCTCGTCGGCGGCGGCGATGATCGCGCTCGCCTTGTCTTGCGCGAGCACGCCGAGCTCGAGATTGACGGCGGCCGCCGCGCGCTTGATCAGCGCGAGCGCGTGAATCAGCTCGGGCGATTGCTTCTCGGTCGAGATCTTGAAGTTCTGCAGCGAGCGCTGCGTTTGCGCGCCCCATAGCCGGGCCGCCGGCACTGCGATTTCACCGAACGTGTCGCGTTCCATCCGTACTGCTTCGCTCATGATTGCTCCTTCGGAAGAGGGGGCGCCGCGCGGGCGCGACGCAATGCGCATGCGGGGACGGAGCCGTTCTCGCGACGGCGTCCTTAGACCGCAAAGCATAGCGCCGCGCGCGATTTCGTGCCGCGTCGCGCGTCATCGGAGATCGATGCGTGGGGGAATCCGGGGAGGGCGGTGCGCACGAGCGTCGCGACGTTCGCCATTGCGTGACGAACGCAAGTCGCGGCGCGTGCGGCGCAGGGCGGGCACGGTCGCGCCGCATGGCGCGGCACGAGGGGAGGGCGAACTCGATGCCCGGTGACGTCCATCGATTTTTCGACGCGTACGCAATCCATCGTCACGACTCGATTCGATGGCGACGACGGGCGCGGGGGCGCGCGTCGGTTGATCCGCGACGCGATGGTGCGCGATCATCCCGCAACGTCCGGCGAAACCGGCATATGACGGCTCGCTGCTCCGAACGACCGCTTATGCGGTCCATTGTCGTCGTGTTCGTCCGCGCCGACGCCGAAGCGCGAACTTCAGGCGCTCAGGCGCCCGCACGCGCGCCGAGCGCCGCGCTCTTCCGATGGAACCGCCACGTCATCAGCGCCGCGACGCTCGCGAGCCCGGCCGCGAGCCCCCACCACAGCCCGCGCGCGCCGAGGCCCGCGTGGAACGCGAACCAGTAGCCGGTCGGAAAGCCGATGCCCCAATAGCCGAGCGTCGCGGCGAGCATCGGCACGCGCGTGTCCTTCAGGCCGCGCAGGCAGCCGGAGCCGACCGTCTGCATCCCGTCGACGATCTGGAACACGGCGGCGATCCCGAGCAGCGACGTCGCGAGCGCGACCGTGTGCGCGTTCGCGGGATCGTCGAGCTTCAGATAGAGACCGACGATCGCATGCGGCGCGACGATCAGCGCGAGCCCCGACAGCGACATGAACGCGATGCCGAGCCCGAGCGCGACGAAGCCCGCGTGCCGCGCGGCGATGGGCGCGCCGGCGCCCGCCCAGTAGCCGACGCGCACGTTCGCCGCCTGACCGATCGCGAGCGGCACCATGAACGCGACCGACGCGACGTTGAGCGCGATCTGGTGCGCGGCGAGCGACGACTCGCCGAGCACGCCGACCGTCAAGCCCGTCGCGAGGAAGAGCGTCGACTCGACGCCGTACGTGATCGCGACCGGCCAGCCGATGCCGAACAGCTCGCCCATCAGCGGCAGCCGCGGCCGCGTGGCGGCGACGAAGTGCTTGAACGTCGGCCGTCCGTGCAGCAGCGCGACGAGCGTGAGCGCGGTGAGCCAGATCGTGATCGACGTCGCGGTGGCGGAGCCGAGGAAGCCGAGCCGCGGCAGCCCGAATGCGCCGTGAATGAGGCCGTAGTTGAGGAACGCGTTGATGCCGACGCCCGCGAGCGACACCCACAGCAGCCGCTTTGCGGCGCCGATCGCGGGCAGGAACGAGCGCATCAGCCCGACGCCGATCAGGCTGCCGGGCGCCGCGAAGCGCAGCACGGCCGCGTATTCGCCGACGTTGCGCGCGAGCGTCTCGGGCTCGCCGAACGCGCGCAGCAGCGGTTCCGCGAACGACAGCAGCACGAACGCCGGAAGCGCGAGCAGCAGCGACAGCGCGAAGCCCGTCCAGTAGATGTGCGGCACGCGATGCTCGGCCTTCGCGCCGCGCGCGTGCGCGACGCTCACGCTGACCGACGTCAGCACGCCCTGCAGCAGCGTGACGACGACGAAGAACAGATTCGCGCCGAGGCCGCCCGCCGCGAGCGCGTCGGGGCCGAGCGAGCCGAGCAGCACGGTGTCGGTGACGCTCATCGCCATTTGCGAGAGTTGCGCGATCGCGAGCGGCGCGGCGAGGCGCGCCGTATCGGCGGCATGACGGGACAGGGTGGGCGGCGGCGCGGCGGCCGCTCGCGTGAAACCGGTAGGCGACATGGGACGCGTTCGCACGGGCGGCCTGCCCGCGCATTGCTTATTTTTGGGAAACGATCAGCTTACGAGTTTCCGCGAGCGCTGTCGATGAGGCCCGCCGATGGCCTTACGGCGGACAAGGGCTCGCTACGGCGCGTCGTGCACGGCGATGCGCGTGTCGCCGAACAGTACGACCTGGCCCGCGCGGATCTTGCAGGTCTTGCGCAGCTCGACCGCGCCGTCGACCGTCACGGCGCCGGACGCGACGATCATCTTCGCCGAGCCGCCGCTGTCCGCGAGTCCGGTGAGCTTGAGCAGATTATGCAGTTCGACGAATTCGCCGGTCAGCGTGAAATCCAGATTGGGCATGGCAGTGAAAACGGGAAAAGAGAGCGCGCCGCTCGACGGCGGCATCGCATCATAAGCGAAGCGCGGCGCTCGCGGTGTAAGGTCGGCGTCAAATGTTTTCAGGGTTGCGCGCGTGCGAAGCCGTCGCATGTAAGCGAGTGTGTCGAACTCGTCAGCAATTGAAACGGTGGGTAACAGTTGTCGAGAACGGCGAACCGCGAACGAAATCGGCCGGTCTGTACACGGACTCGCTGCATGTTGCGGCGGGCCCATAGCGGCGACCTTCGAAGGTAAGCCGTTCCAACGACTTTGTTGAGGAGAATTGCAATGTCCAAGATTCGTGCAATGCTGATCGGTGCCGCGGTGGCGGCAATGGCGACGACCGCTTTCGCGCAGACGGCCGGCGTGGCGACGCAAGGTTCGGTCGGCGGCTCGGCCGGCGTGCTCGGCCAGCAGGCGGGCGCAAGCGCGCAGCTGAACGCGGGCGGCGACGTGGCGGCATCGCCGGAAGCGGCGGCGAACGCCGCCAAGCATTCGGCGAAGAAGCACGTGAAGCACGCGAAAGCCAAGGCCAAGGCGAAGGCTGACGAAGCGGCCGAAGTCGGCGCCGATGCGAAGACGAAGGCGAGCGGCATGGCCGACGACGCGACGAGCGCGGCGGGCAACGTCGTCAATGGCACGACGAGCGCAGCGGGCAACGTCGTGAACGGCGCGACGAGCGCGGCCGGCAATGCGGTCGGCGGCGTTGCGGGTGCGGCGGGCGGTCTCGCGAAGGGCGTCGCGGGCGGTGCGAACGGCTCGCTGTCCGTCAACGGCGGCGTGAAGGCCGGCGCGAGCCAGTAAGCAAGCGTTGTCGGCTGGCGCGCGGGTGGTTCGCCCCGGAAGGCCCGCCCGACGCGCCGAGCACCGACCGATGGACGACGGCCCGGACCGCATCATGCGGCCCGGGCCGTTTCGTTTGTGCGGTTCGTTTTCGTTGCGCGCATGCGAATCTGCGCGACTCGGCGAGCGCGCCGCGCGTTATGGGCGGCGCCGGCCCTGCGGCTGCGACGCATTCTGCGCGCCGCGCGCGGGCGTCGCGACCATGAACACGCTGCGCAGCCATGCGGCGATCCGCGTGAAGACGTCGTACGGCTCCTCGATGAAGATCTCGGGCTTCAGGAGCCGCAGGTATTCCATGATCTGCTGCGCTTCCTGCTTCTGGAACGAGCCGTGCGCGATGCCGAGCCTGAGCAGGCCGCGCAGCTCGCCGAGCTTTTCGCGCGCGACGCTGCCGACGTTCATCTCGCACGCGAGCTTCGCTTCGTACACGCGTTGCCGCAGCGATTCGGCGAGCCGCCACGCGGGCGTCTGCATCCGTTCCTCGAGCGTCTGAATGTCGGTGACGGCCGCCTTGATCTGTGCGGCGAGCGGATCGACGAGCGCCGCGTCGCCCTGCGCGCCGGATACGACGGCGGCCGCCCAGTCGCGGCACGCTTTCGCGAGCTCGTCGGGCGTCCATTCGGAACGCGACGCGAAGCCGAAGCCGAATTCGCTCGCCTGCCGGATCAGGATCGCGAGGACATCCGGAAACTCCTTGTCGAGCGTGCGCTTCGCCCACGCATACTGGCCGCCTTGCAGCAGCCGCTGCACCGCGTGCTCGGTGAGCGGCACCATGCTGTCGAGCAGCTTCGCGCGCAGGAAATCCTCGAACGACGGCGTGACGAATTGCGGATCGAGCTTGAGCGACACGCGCACGAACGCGTCGAAGTCTTTGCGCAAGGAAGCGACGGTGTCGTCTTTCAGGGTGAGAGTGATCTGGCCCATGTCTATCTCGATGCTCGATGCCGGTCGGCTTGACCGGCGCTTTCGCCCGCGCACAGCCGACGTGGGCAGGCCGCGCGTCGGCGCTGCGGATCGGCCGGCGGGCCGCCGGTCGTCGCGCCGTCGGGTTGCATCGGTGGACATCCCGTCGCCGGGCGCGGGGCTTCATCCTCTTAACGGCTGCCCGCGCGAGAACTTGAGGCCTGTGCGCGCCGATGCCGCGCCCGACGATGCAGAGGGCTTAGCCGGGCAGCCAGCCGTGCGGCAGCACGATTCCCTGCCAGAAAAAGAACATCGCGAGACCGGCTGCGATCGTGACGAGCGGCCGGCGCGTCGCGGCGGACACGAGCGCCGCGCCGACGCCGCCGACGAGTTGGGGATTGCGCCAGGTCAGCTCCGCGTCGCCACCGTGCGGCGCGATCGTCATCGGCACGACGATCGCGGTCAGCACCGTCACCGGCACGAAGCGCAGCGCGGCGAGCAGGAGCGGCGGGAAGGCGAGGCGGTCGCCGAGCAGGAACAGCGTCGTGCGGATCGCGTACGTGAGCGCCGCCATGCCGACGATCAGCAGCGCGTAGCGCATGATGCGGCCTCCGCGCGGCGGCGAGCACGCTGGCCGTTCAGCCAGGTCAGCGCGACGCCGATCGCGCCCCCCGCCGCGACGGCCGCGAGCAGTCCGAGCTTGTAAGGCCACGCGCGGCAGAAGAACGCGACGGCGCCGGCCGTCACGGCGGCGGCGAGGTAGCGCAGCGCGGCGAGTTGCGGCACGACGATCGCGATGAACGTCGCCGCCATCGCGAAATCGAGACCGAGCGACTGCAGGCGCGGGAACGCGGCGCCGAACAGCAGGCCCGCGATCGTCCAGATCTGCCAGTTCACGTACATCGCGATGCCCGAACCGAAGAAGTGATACGGCCCTGTCGCGCCAGGCTCGGCGCGGCGGTAATGCGCGTACGCGACGGCGAACACCTCGTCCGTCATCAGCGCGCCGAGCGCCGCCCGCCAGCGCAGCGGCAGGTGCGCGACGTACGGCGCGAGCGTCGCGCTGTAGAGCAGATGACGCAGGTTGACGACGAACGTCGTTGCGAGCACGACGGCGTAGCTCGCGCCGCCCGCGATCAGGCCGAGCGCGATGAACTGCGCGGAGCCGGCGAACAGCGCGAGCGACATCAGCTCGCCGTGCCACGGCGCGAGCGGGCCGGTCGTGACGAGCGTGCCGAAGATCACGCCGAAGGGGGCGGCGCCCATCATCATCGGGATAGTGTCGCGCACGCCGGCGGCGAATTCGCCGAGCCGGCCGGGCGGGGAATGAGTGGGTCGGGACTGGGACAAGACGGCTACCTCCTCTACGGGGGAGGATAGTCGGGCCGGCCGCGCGTCCGCTTGTACGTTCTTGCTTCGCCGCTGTGTGCCTGCGTTACGGCGCGATGGCGCTACGACGGCCGCCAGCGGCCGGGCGGCACGCCGAACATCCGTTTGAAATGGCGGGTGAAGTGGCTTTGATCGGTGAAGCCGCACGCGGCGGCGACGTCGGCGACGCTCGCGCCGGCGCGCAGCGGCGCGAGCGAGCGCTGCAGGCGCAACTGGTTGCGCCACGCGTGCGGCGGCATGCCGGTCGCGCGCGAGAACAGGCGCGCTGCATGAAACGGTGACAATCCGGCCGCTCGTGCGACGTCCGATAGCGTCACGGTTTCGGACAGATCGACGGCGAGCCGCTCGCGCATCGCGTCGACGCGCCGATGGTCGGCGGCCACGTCGCGCGGCGTGCTGCGATTGCCCGCGTGGCGGGCGATCAGCGTCGAGTAGGCATCGAGCATCGCGGTTTCGGCCGACAGCGGATCGCCGTCCGGCGAGATCGCGCCCCACGGCGGACCGCCCGCGACGGGCGAAGCCGAAGCGCCGCCGCCGCCGGCCGGCGCAAGGTCTGATCCAAGCCGCGCATGATCCGCACGATCGGCCGCCGCGCGCGGCGCCGTCGTGCCGGTTGCCTCCATCAGCCGGTGTGCGACGACGAGCCGTGCGGCAAGATCCGCGTCGTGGATGACGTCGAGCCTGAACCAAGGCGCGGGCTGCGGCTTGCCGGCGATCTCGTCGGCGAGCGCGCGGATGAAGTCGACGGGCACGTAGCTCACGCGATAGCGCCAACCGTCTTCGGCCGCGCGCGAGCCGGTATGGATCTCGCCCGGATTGATGACGGGGATCGAGCCGGTGTCGGCGACGTAGGCGCCGCCGCGGCACGTGTAGCGCTCCGCGCCCGCCTCGATGACGGGGATCGTGTAGGCGTCGTGCCAGTGCGGCGCGAACGCGTGGTCGCGATAGGTCGCCGTGACGAAATCCGCATCCGGCAGCCGCGGCGTGCGCCAGTAGCGGACATGCTCACGCGGGTATTCGGAGCGCATGACGGCGGCGGACGTCGACCGAAGCGGGCGCGCCCGTTACCTGACCGGAATCGGCGTGCCGGCCGGCACGGGCACCGCGGTCACGCTGTTCTTCGGGCTGCCCGTCGCGATCCGGTCGCTGTAGGTCAGATAGACGAGCGTGTTGCGCTTCTTATCGACGACGCGCACGACGTGCAGCGTCTTGAAGACGAACGACATCCGCTCGCTGAACACGTCGGTTTGCTGCCTGAGCGGCTCGGTGAAGCGGATCGGGCCGACCTGCCGGCACGCGATCGATGCCTCGGTCGGATCTTCGGCGAGGCCGAGGGTGCCCTTGATGCCGCCCGTGCGGGCGCGCGACACGTAGCAGGTGACGCCGTTGACGAGCGGGTCGTCGTACGCCTCGACGACGACGCGGTCGGAACCTGTCAGGCGGAAATTGGTGTTGACGCTCGCGACTTCCTCGCCGCGCGCGGCCGACGAGGCGAGCGAGAAGAGAGCGGCGCAGGTCGCGAGGACAGCGAAGTCACGGTTTTTCATCGGTGGCGAATCTGGGGACGTGGCGAGAAGCAGTGCACGACTCTAGCATGCCGGCGCCGGCGAGACGGTGCGCGACGCGACGAAAAACCCGGAAGAGAAAAGCAAAAAGGCCCGTCGCGAACGACGGGCCTTCGAAGCTGGCTCCCCGACCTGGGCTCGAACCAGGGACCTACGGATTAACAGTCCGGCGCTCTACCGACTGAGCTATCGGGGAATAAAACGATTCGGCATGCTTGACGCCCGGGACAGCAAAATGATGGCGGCCATGAAAAAGCCCGTATGCAACGGGCCTTTGCAATTCTTGGCTCCCCGACCTGGGCTCGAACCAGGGACCTACGGATTAACAGTCCGGCGCTCTACCGACTGAGCTATCGGGGAACAAACAGCAGAGAAATGGGATTTTATGAGGCGCTGGCCGATCTGTCAATACCTTTGAGCATCGGCATGCGTCGTGCGGTGCCGGACCGCGCCCCGGTAGCGCGTGCGATCAGCGCTCGAGCAGGTGCAGCTTGTCCTGCACATCCTTCCACTCGTCGGCATCGGCAGGCGCGGGCTTCGTCTTCGTGATCGACGGCCAGGCCTTCGCGAGGTCGGCGTTCAGTTCGGTGAACTGCTGCTGGTCGCCCGGCACGTCTTCTTCCGCGTAGATTGCGTTGGTCGGGCATTCGGCGACGCACACCGCGCAGTCGATGCACTCGTCCGGATCGATCGCGAGGAAATTCGGGCCTTCACGGAAGCAGTCCACAGGGCATACATCGACGCAATCCGTGTATTTGCACTTGATGCACGCTTCAGTCACAACGTGGGTCATTCAAAACGCTCCTGCGGCGGTATCTAGGTATGTATGGGGCGGCGAGTGGCGCCAAAAGCGGCATTGTAACTGATGCGTCAAACCCGCATCGCGCGCTCGACTTTCCCGCTTATACCGTTTCGTGATTAGTTTATGGCGGATCGCGCGGTGCGCCGGGCGTTTCGGCACGGATTCGCGCCGCATTCGGGTAACATGCGTCAACCCGGAGGGCGGGCGCGCAGGGCGCGCAAACGCTCGGGCTCCGTCTCGATTTTGGCAGTCTGGAATCATGATCATCACTTCGCTGCTCGATACCGACCTGTACAAATTCACGATGATGCAAGTCGTCCTGCATCATTTTCCGGCCGCAAGCGTCGAATACCGCTTCAAATGCCGGACGCCCGGCGTCGATCTCGTGCCGTACATCGACGAGATCCGCGCCGAAGTGCGCTCGCTGTGCGAGTTGCGCTTCACCGACCCCGAGCTCGACTACCTGCGCCGGCTGCGCTTCATCAAGGGCGATTTCGTCGATTTCCTCGCGCTCTTCCATCTGAACGAGAAGTACATCTCGATCTCGCCGTCACCGAAGGGCGGCGGCGAGATCGACATCGAGATCAAGGGGCCGTGGCTGCATACGATCCTCTTCGAGATCCCGGTGCTCGCGATCGTCAACGAGGTGTACTTCCGCAACACGCAGCGCAGCCCGGACTACCGCGAAGGGCGCGAGCGGCTGCGCGAGAAGATCCAGCGGCTCGGCGCGCAGCCCGAATTCGCCGACTGCAAGATCGCCGACTACGGCACGCGCCGCCGCTTCTCGAAGGTCTGGCACGAGGAAGTGCTGCGCACGCTGCAGGACGGACTCGGCGCGCAGTTCGCCGGCACGAGCAACGTCCATTACGCGATGACGCACGAGATCACGCCGCTCGGCACGATGGCGCACGAGTATCTGCAGGCGTGCCAGGCGCTCGGCCCGCGGCTGCGCGATTCGCAGATCTACGGCTTGGAGATGTGGGCGAAGGAATACCGCGGCGACCTCGGGATCGCGCTGTCCGACGTCTACGGGATGGACGCGTTCCTGAACGACTTCGACATGTACTTCTGCAAGCTCTTCGACGGCGCGCGCCACGACTCGGGCGATCCGTTCGAGTGGGGCGAGCGGCTCATCAAGCACTACGAGGCGAACCGCTGCGATCCTCGCACGAAGGTGCTCGTGTTCTCCGACGCGCTCGACGTCCCGAAAGTCATGCAGCTGTACGAACGATTCCGCGGCCGCTGCAAGCTGGCGTTCGGCGTCGGCACGAACCTGACCAACGATCTCGGCTACCAGCCGCTGCAGATCGTCATCAAGATGGTGCGCTGCAACGGTCAGCCGGTTGCGAAGCTGTCCGATTCGCCGGGCAAGAGCATGTGCGACGACAAGGCGTATCTCGCGTATCTGCGCCAGGTGTTCGGGATCTCGCAGCCGCCCGACGACGACGCGGGCAAGTGACGCCGCCGCGCGGCGGCGCGCGAGCGCGGCCGCATCGACATCGGGATGGAACGCAGGTCGGCCACGCGGGCCGTCCGGCCCGCATTTTTCGAATCCGCCGCCACGGGCGCGCGCCGCATCGGCCGGTATAATCGGGCCGGTATCGAAGGCCATCGTCACGAGGACCGTCCATGGACACATCGGCTGCCCGCCGCAACATCCTCGCGCGCATCCGCGCGGCGCAGGGCCGCCCGGCCGAGCTGGCCGAGGTGGAGCGCGAGCATGCGGCCGATTACGTCGCGCGCCATCCGGCGGGGCCGCGCCCGCCGCTTGCGGGCGACCTCGTCGCTCGCTTCGTCGACGAGGCGCTGCGGCTCGCGACGACTGTCGACACCGTCGCGTCGATGCATGACGCGCCCGCCGCGGCAGCCGCTTATCTGCACCGGATGGGGCTCGGCACGCAAGCGATCGCGTGGCCGACGCTCGACGGGCTCGACTGGGCGGGCGCGGGGCTCGCGATCGAATTCCGCAAGCCGGTCGACAGCGATCGCGTCGGCATCACCGGCTGTTTTTGCGCAACGGCGGAAACCGGCTCGCTGGTTCTGCTGTCTAGTCCGAAGACGTGCTCGTCCGCCGCGCTGCTGCCGGAAACCCATATCGCGCTCGTGCCCGCGTCGCGGATCGTCGCGGGGCACGAGGATGCGTTCGCGCTGATCCGCGCGGAGCGCGGCGCATTGCCGCGCGCGGTGAACTTCGTGTCGGGGCCGTCGCGCACCGGCGACATCGAGCAGACGATCGTGCTCGGCGCGCACGGCCCGTATCGCGTGCACGCGATCGTCGTGCGCGACGCGTGACGCCGCCGTCGCCGCGTTGCCCGCGTTGCATTACGCGCCGTATTCCACCCGTATTTCAAGAGGACATCACATGAAACGACATGCCGCCTGGGCGGGCATGGCGCTGGGAGGCGCATTAGGCGCCGCTCGCGCGCTCGCATCGGCCGCAACGCTCGACGGTGCCGCGCTTTCCGCGTTCTGGGCGATCCCGTTCGCGGGCATCCTGTTGTCGATCGCGCTCTTCCCGCTGATCGCACCCGTGTTCTGGCATCACCATTTCGGCAAGATCGCCGCGGCCTGGGCGGTCGCGTTCCTGATCCCGTTCGCCGCGACGTTCGGCTTCGGCACCGCGTTCGGCACATTGACGCACGCGCTCTTCGAAGAGTACATCCCGTTCATCGTGCTGCTGACGTCGCTCTATACGGTCGCCGGGGGCATCTGCGTGCGCGGCAACCTGCACGGCACGCCGAAGCTCAACACCGGCATCCTCGCGCTCGGCACCGTGCTCGCGAGCGTGATGGGCACGACGGGCGCCGCGATGCTGCTGATTCGGCCGCTCCTGCGTGCGAACGACAACCGCAAGCATGTCGTGCACGTCGTCGTGTTCTTTATCTTTCTCGTCGCGAATGCCGGCGGCTCGCTGTCGCCGCTCGGCGATCCGCCGCTCTTCCTCGGCTTCCTGAACGGCGTCGATTTCTTCTGGACGACGACCCATCTCGCGCTGCCGATGCTCTTCATCTGCGGAATCCTGCTCACGCTCTTCTTCGTGGTCGATACGTACTTCTATCGAAAGGGCGGCGAGGAGAGGAAGCCGTTCCTCGATCCGACACCCGATTCGCACGGCGTGTCGATCGAGGGCAAGATCAACTTCGTGCTGCTCGGCGCGGTGATCGCGCTCGTGCTGATGAGCGGCCTCTGGAAGCCGGGCATCACGTTCGACTTGTTCGGCACGCACGTGGCGCTGCAAAACGCGGTGCGCGACGTCGCGCTCGTCGTCGTCGCGCTCGTGTCGCTCGCGATCACGCCGCGCTCGGCGCGCGAGGGCAACGCGTTCAACTGGGCGCCGATCGCAGAGGTCGCGAAGCTGTTCGCGGGCATCTTCGTGACCATCGCGCCGGTGATCGTGATCCTGCGCGCGGGCGGCGACGGCGTGTTCGCGCCGATCGTCCATCTCGTCACGGATGCCCACGGCAAGCCGATCGACGCGATGTACTTCTGGACGACGGGCGTGCTGTCGTCGTTCCTCGACAATGCGCCGACCTATCTCGTGTTCTTCAATCTCGCGGGCGGCGACGCACAGGCGCTGATGACGACGGGTGCGACGACGCTCGCGGCGATCTCGGCGGGCGCCGTGTTCATGGGCGCGAACAGCTACATCGGCAACGCGCCGAATTTCATGGTGAAGGCGATCGCCGAGTCGCGCGGCGTGAGGATGCCGAGCTTCTTCGCGTACCTCGGCTGGGCGCTCGCGATCCTCGTGCCGGTGTTCTTGCTGACGACATGGGTATTCTTCAGCGGTCAGGCAGGGTGACGATAACGGCCGCGCGGGCGGCGGGCGGCGCGATGCGCGCGTTCGCCGCCCGCACGGCATGACGGAGACGGCAATGCAGAAAATACTGGTCGCGAGCTCGATCTTTCCGGACGTGATCGAGCGGCTCAAGCAGTATTTCGACGTCGACTGGAACGACGGCGACGCGCTTCCCCCCGACGCGCTCAAGGCGCGTCTTTCGGACAAGGACGGCGCGCTGACGGCAGGCGACGTGATCGACGCGCCGGTGCTCGCGGCCGCGCCGCGGCTGCGCGTCGTGTCGAACATGGCGGTCGGCTACAACAACTTCGACATCGGCGCGTTCGACGCCGCGCACGTGCTCGGCACCAACACGCCCGACGTGCTGAACGAGACGACGGCCGACTTCGGCTGGGCGCTGATGATGGCGGCCGCGCGGCGGATCGCCGAATCCGAGCACTGGCTGCGCGCGGGCCAATGGCGCAAGTGGTCGTACGACGGCTTCCTCGGCGCGGACATCCACGGCGCGACGCTCGGCGTGATCGGCATGGGCCGCATCGGCCAGGCAATCGCACGCCGCGCGCGCGGCTTCGACATGCGCGTGATCTATCACAACCGCTCGCGCGTCGCGCCCGAGATCGAGGCGGCGCTGAACGCCGAGTACGTGTCGAAGGCGGCGCTCCTCGCGCAGGCCGATCACGTCGTGCTCGTGCTGCCGTACTCGGCCGAGAGCCATCACACGATCGGCGCGGCCGAGCTCGCGCTGATGAAGCCGACCGCGACGCTCACGAACATCGCGCGCGGCGGGATCGTCGACGACGCGGCGCTCGCCGACGCGCTGCGCGACAAGCGGATCGCCGCGGCCGGCCTCGACGTGTTCGAAGGCGAGCCGGGCGTGCATCCGGCGTTGCTCGAGGTGCCGAACGTCGTGCTGACGCCGCACATCGCGAGCGCGAGCGAAGGCACGCGGCGCGCGATGGCGAATCTCGCCGCGGACAACCTGATCGCGGCGTTGGGCGAAGGGCCGCGTGCGGGCCTTCCGCCGAATCCGATCAATCCCGGCGTGTTGGGAAAGGCTCGCATATGACCGAAACGCTGTGGTTGGCCGCCGTCGTTGCGTTGGCGTTGGCGCTCATCGTCGCGCTCGTCGTGCTGTTGCGCGGCGGCTCGCGCGGCGACGGCGTCGAGCGGCTCGCCGAGCAGATCGACGACGCGAACGACGCGCATGCGCACGCGGCCGAGCGCCTCGAGCGCGAACTGCGTGCGGAGATCGTCGACGGCGCGCGCCACTCGCGCACCGAGCTCGCCGGCAACTTCGCGCAATTGCAGCAGACGCTCGCCGCGCAGCTCTCGAGTGTCGCGACCGTGCAGAACAACCAGATCGACGGCTTCGCACAGCAGCTCGTGAAGCTCGTCGCGGGCAACACGCAGCAGTTCGACGCGATGCGCGAGACGCTGCAGCGGCAGTCGCAGCTCGCGCGCGAAGAGCAGGGCGCGGCGCTGCGGCATTTCGGCGACACGCTCAACCAGCAGTTGACGCACCTGACGGAAGCGAACGATCGCCGGATCGGCGAGGTGCGCGCGACGCTCGAGACGCGGCTGAAGGAGATCGAGGCGAACAACGCGGCGAAGCTCGAGGAGATGCGGCGCACCGTCGACGAGAAGCTGCACGCGACGCTCGAGCAGCGTCTCGGCGAATCGTTCAAGCTCGTGTCGGATCGCCTCGAGCAGGTGCATCGCGGGCTCGGCGAGATGCAGACGCTCGCGGCGGGCGTCGGCGACCTGAAGAAGGTGCTGACGAACGTGAAGACGCGCGGCACCTGGGGCGAAGTGCAGCTCGAGGCGCTGCTTGAGCAGATGCTGACGCCGGATCAATACGCGAAGAACGTCGCGACGGTGCCGAAGAGCGGCGAGCGCGTCGAGTTCGCGATCCGCCTGCCGGGACGGCACGACGCGGGCGAGACGGGCGGCGCGCAGCCGGTATGGCTGCCGATCGACGCCAAATTCCCGCGCGAGGACTACGAGCGCCTGATCGACGCGCAGGAGCGCGCGGACGTGGCGGCCGTCGAGGAAGCGGCGCGCGCGCTCGAGGCGCGGATTCGCGCGGAGGCGCGCACGATCGCCGAGAAATACGTCGCGCCGCCGCATACGACCGATTTCGCGCTGCTGTTCCTGCCGACCGAAGGGCTCTATGCGGAGATCCTGCGCCGCCCGGGCCTGACCGATCTTTTGCAGCGCGACTATCGCGTGACGATCGCCGGTCCGACGACGCTGACCGCGCTCCTGAACAGCCTGCAGATGGGTTTTCGCACGCTCGCGATCGAGAAGCGATCGAGCGAGGTGTGGCAGGTGCTCGGTGCGGTGAAGACCGAGTTCGGCAAGTTCGGCGACGTGCTCGCGCGGACGAAGTCGCAGCTCGAGACGGTCACGCGCTCGATCGAAGCGGCCGAGCAGCGCACGCGCGTGATGAACCGCAAGCTGAAGGAGGTCGAGGCGCTGCCGGGCGAGGCCGCGAGCGGTCTGTTGGGCGCCGATGGAGCGGAGGCGGACGAGCGCTGAGGTGCGCGTCGCGCGAAAGGCGGACGGATTGCCGAGCGCGCATGCAAATGAAAAACGGGGCGCCGCGTGCGCCCCGTTTGCTTGACCGGTTCGATCGAATGGCGGCGGTCAAGTCCGGCCTCGACCGAGCGGCCCGTCGTTCATCGCCTCGCGCGACGATTGGGCGTCCGTGCCAGCCGCCAGCCACGTTATCGTGTGTCGGCCGGCAGCCGCGCCTTGTCCGCGCTAAGCGGCGTCGTTCGCGAGCTGTGCGAGCGCGTCGCCCGTCACGCGCACGACGCGCCAGTCGGACAGCACGTCCGCGCCCATCTTCCGATAGAAGTCGATCGCCGGCTGGTTCCAGTCGAGCACGGTCCACTCGAAGCGCCCGCAGCGGCGCTCGACCGCGATCGCCGCGAGCCGCCGCAGCAGTCGCGCGCCGAGCCCCGCGCCGCGTTGCGACGGCTGCACGTACAGGTCTTCGAGATACAGGCCCCGGCGGCCGATGAACGTCGAGTAGTTGTGAAAGTAGAGCGCATAGCCGACGATCGCGCCGCCGTGCACCGCGACGAGCGCCTCGGCCGACGGCCGTGCGCCGAAAAGGGCGTCGGCGAGATCGGTTTCGGTTGCGACGAACAGATGCGTGAGCTTCTCGAACGCCGCGAGCTCGCGCATCAGCGAGAGCATCGCGGAGACGTCGGCGGGCGCTGCCGCGCGGATCGAGATCGTCTCGTTCGCCGTGGCGCTCATGCTTCCTCCGGCGCGTCCGACAGCACGATCTCGATGCCGCCGAAGCGCGATGCGACCCAGTTGTACGCGTGGCACGCAATCCACAGCAGCACGAAGCCGAGGATCGCGTTCAGGAGCAGCGCGCTGAAGATCGTGCTCAGCTCGACGCGCCCGTAGCGCACGAACGCGACGAGAATGCCAAGCAGCACGATCGGCACGCTGAACGTCAGATAGACGAGGATCAGCGCTTTCGCGGTCTGCCCCGGCGCGATCGAAGAGATTTGTTTTTTCATATGCGAGTTGCCCCGTGGAAGTGCTGAGAACGGATTCAGATGGCGCCGTCGAACGGCAGGATGTCGACCGTCGCGCCGGCGTCGACGCGCGCGGCGTCGTGCGCGAGCACGATGAAGCAGTTTGCGTCGCTCAGGCTCTTGAGCGACGCCGAGCTTTGCGAGCCGGCGGGCGTTACGTGCCAGACGCCGCCCGCGTCGCGCGCCGCGTGGCCGCGCAGGTATTCGGTGCGGCCCGCGCGCTTCTTGAGCGGCGCGCTGCAGACGGCCGGATAGCAGGGAAGCGGCTGCGCGTCGGCGCCCATCATCGCGAAGAGCGCGTCTCGCACGATCACGAGGAACGTCGCCGCGACCGCGACCGGATTGCCCGGCAGGCCGAAGAAGAGCGCGGGCCGTCCGTCGCGCCCGCTCGCCCAGATGCGGCCGCATGCGAGCGGCCGGCCCGGGCGCATCGCGACGCTCGCGAACGTGACGTCGCCGAGCTTGTCGAGCAGCGCGCGCGTGAAATCCGCGTCGCCGACCGACACGCCGCCCGACGTGATCACCGCGTCCGCTTGCGCGGCTGCGGTCTGCAACACTTGCTCGAGCGCGACGGGATCGTCGCGGACGATGCCGAGGTCGACCGTGTCGACGCCGATGCGCGCGAGCATCCCGACGAGCGTCGCGCGGTTGCTGTCGTAGAGACCGCCGTCACGCAGCGGCTCGCCCGGCAGGCGCAGCTCGTCGCCCGTCGAGAAGAACGCGACGCGCACGCGGCGGCGCACCGCGACGTCGGCGATGCCGAGCGATGCGAGCAGGCCGAGATCGGCCGCGCGCACGACGCGGCCGGCGGCGAGCGCGCTCGCGCCGCGTGCGAGGTCTTCGCCCGCGCGCCGGCAGTGGTCGCCGCGCGCGACGGCCACTGCCGGAAAGCGCACGACGTCGCCCATCGTTTCGACTTTTTCCTGCGGGATCACGGTGTCGCAGCCTGTGGGCACCTGCGCGCCCGTCATGATCCGCACGCATGCGCCTGGCGCGACGCGCGGGCCGTCGAACGGATGGCCCGCGAGCGCGCGGCCGGCGATCGAGAGCTCGAGCGTGCCGTCGGCGGCCGGTGCGGCGAGCGCCGCGCTGTCGAACGCATAGCCGTCCATCGCGGCGTTGTCGTAGGCGGGGATGTCGAACGGCGATGCGACGTCGTCGGCGAGCACGCGGCCGAGCGCATCGCGCAGCACGACGCGCTCGACTTGCGTGACTGGCTCGGCGAAGCGCAACGCGAGCGCGCGCGCTTCGTCGACGGTCAGCGCGACGGCGTTCTCGGACGTGGCGGATGGCGTAGGCGTGGTGTGCGTGGTCATCGATGACGAGGCGCCGCTAGGCGGATTGTATTCGGGGCCGGCGTCCCGGCCGCCGCGCTGTGAAACGCACGCGTCGTGAGCGGCGGGCGGCGCGCGGAACGACGTGCGGCCCGTCACAGACGTTCGAGGCCGGCTAAGTCCCGCAAAGAGTTTGCATTGTAAAACGCCCGCTCGTCGTCAAACGGCACTTCGACCGTCTTGTGGCGTGCGTACCACGCGCGCATCTTGCGCTCGCCGGACGCGAGATACGCAGCCAGATCGTCGGCGAGCGCGGTGCGCACGAGCGCGAAGACCGGCTGCGGAGAGACGTCGCCGTGCGCGTCGACGGTCGTCGCGAACGCGATGTCCGCATGCTGCGTGTCGAGCGCGGCGGCAAGGCGCGCGGCGAGATCGGCGGGCAGGAACGGCGAGTCGCACGGCGCGCACAGGACGAGCGGCGTGTCGGCCGCGCGCATGCCGGCGGCGAGCCCGGCGAGCGGGCCGGCGAAGTCCGTGTGCGTGTCCGTGACGACACGCGCATCAAACGGCGCGCCGAGCGATGCGTACGTATCGAGATGACGATTCGCGCTGATGACGAGCGCGCCGACCTGCGGCGCGAGCCGGCGCAGCACGTGCAGCGCGAGCGGCTCGCCGTGGAGCGGCTGCAGCCCCTTGTCGACGCCGCCCATCCGCGCGCCGCGTCCGCCCGCGAGCAGCAGGCCGGTGATCGTGGAAGAGGGGGCGGCGTGCGGCGGCATCGCGAAAGCGGCGAGTGCGTGAGGCGGGCGGCGCGCCTAGCCGCCGATGTAGGACATTTCGACGCGCTTCGCCTCGCCCGCCGCTTCTTCGCTCGCCTGCGCGCTGCCGCGCAGTTGCGAGTATCGGTCGGTGCGCGCCTGCCAGACGTGGCCGATCACGGTGGCGATCTGCTCGTCGGTCGCGCCGCCGCGCACGAGGCTGCGCAGGTCGTGGCCGGACGATGCGAAGAGGCACAGGTACAGCCTGCCTTCCGTCGACAGCCGCGCGCGCGTGCAGTCGCCGCAGAACGCGCGCGTGACGCTCGAGATCACGCCGATTTCGCCGCTGCCGTCCGCGTAGCCCCAGCGCTGCGCGGTTTCGGACGACGTGTGCCGTTCGAGCGGCACGAGCGGGAAGTGCTCGGCGACGCGTGCGATCACGTCGGCGGACGGCAGCACTTCGGCCATGTTCCAGCCGTTCGACGTGCCGACGTCCATGTATTCGATGAAGCGCAGTACGACACCCGTGCCTTTGAAGCGGCGCGCCATCCGCACGATCTCGGCGTCGTTCGTGCCGCGCTTGACGACCATGTTGACCTTCACGGGCGTAAGGCCTGCCGCATGGGCCGCGAAGATGCCGTCGAGCACGTCGGCGCTTGCGAAGTCGGCGTCGTTCATCTGCTTGAAGAGCGTGTCGTCGAGCGCGTCGAGGCTGACCGTCACGCGCGACAGCCCCGCGTCTCGCAGGCTTTTCGCCTTGCGCGCGAGGAGCGAGCCGTTGGTCGTGAGCGTGAGGTCGAGCGGCCGGCCCGCGACGGTCGTCATCTGTGCGAGGCGCTCGATCAGGAATTCGACGTTCTTGCGCAAGAGCGGCTCGCCGCCCGTGATGCGGATTTTCTCGACGCCGTGTGCGACGAAAAGCCGCGCGAGACGCTCGATTTCCTCGAGCGTCAGGAGCGCGCTGTGCGGCAGGAACGGATAGTCCTTGCCGAATACGGTGCGCGGCATGCAGTACACGCATCGGAAGTTGCAGCGGTCCGTGACCGAGATGCGCAGGTCGCGCAACGGGCGCGCGAAGGCGTCGCGCAGCGTGCCGCTCGGCGCGAGCAGGGCGCCGGACAGATCGGGCGTTGCGCTGACCGGGATCACGGGAATGATGCGTCGGGACATGAGCGTTGCAAGATGAGCCAGACCTCCATTCTAGCTGGAAGCGGCAGGCGGGGCCGGGCATGGAAACCCGCAGAATCCGAGCACAGACAAAAAAGCCCGCCTTTTCGGGGCGGGCTTTTTCGTGCGATGGACGACCGGATCAGCGGTGCGTCGTCTCGACTTGCTGCATCGGCGTCGTGTCGACGGGCGGCAGCGGCTTGCGTTCGCGTGGCGCACGGATGGGCGGCGCGATCTGCGTGGCGGCGGCTTGCGCAGCGCGCAGCTTGTCCGTGTCCGTGTTGACCCAGACGAGGCCGGCGGATTCGAGCACCGTTTCGAGGCTCGCGCTCGGCACGGCCGCGATCGCGGCGGCTGCCGCAGCCGGTGCGACGGCTTGGGCGGGGGCCGCCGACGGCGCTTGTGCCTCGGCGACGGCAGCCGGCTCGTGCGTGACGCTTGCCTCGGCAGGGGCGACTGCAGCGGGCGCGGGCTGCGGCTCGACGGCCGGGGCCGGCTCGGCGATCGGGGCCGGAGCAACCGCCGGGGCGGCTTCGGACGCTTCCGTGGCAGGCGCCTCGGCCGGCACGGCTTCAGCGGGCGGAGCTTCGACAGGTGCGGCTTGCTCGTGCGCGCTTTCGACCGGAGCCGGTTCGGCATGCGTCGCAGCCGGAGCGGCTTCCGCAGGCGCTTCGACGGCACGAGCCGGCGCCGTGGTGATCGGCTCGGCCGAAGCGGCAGGCGCTTCGGCGGCCGCTTGCGGCTCAACCTTCACGCCGCTCTCGACGTGAGCGATCGCTTCCGCGGCGACTGCCGCGGCAGCAACCGCCGCCACGCCTGCACCCGCTTGTACGGCGTGCTGCGGTTCGTGGTCGGCGACCGGCGCAAAGCCTTGCGGCGCTTCGGCTGCGGATGCGGCCGTTTCGGCCGTCACGCCTTCGCCGGCTTCCGCCGCTTGTGCTGCACCTGCGGTTTCGTCGTCACGCTCGCGGCGGCCGCCGCGGCGACCGCGGCGGCGACGGCGGCGTTCCTCGCCGTCGCGAGCGTTCAAATCCGCTTCGACGCCGGCTTCCGCGCCGGGCGCGTGAGCCGGCTGCTCGGTCGGCTCCGCGTGGGCGCTTTCGCCGCGGTGCACGGTTTCGAGCGTTGCGACGTGCGGGACCGGCTTGCGGCGCTCGCCGCGTTCACGGCGCTCGCTGCGCGGCGCTTCAGCGGCATCGGCCGTCTCCGCGCGCTCGCGCGGCTCACGGGTTTCGCGGCCTTCACGGCCTTCGCGATTATCCCGGCCGCCGCGCCCTTCGCGCCCTTCGCGACCTTCTCGGGCCTCGCGGCCTTCACGGGCCTCGCGGCCTTCGCGCGGTTCGCGGGTTTCCTTGGCTTCGCGCTCGGCGCGCGGGGCCTGACCGCGTCCGCCGCCAGCAGCGGCCTGGTCGCGTCCGCCTGTCTGCTGCGCGCCGCCACTGCCGCGACGGTTGCGGTTGCGATCGCCGCCACGCTCGGCCTTCTCGCCGCGTTCGCCGCGCTCGCGCGCCGGACGCGCGGCCGGTTCCTTGACAGCGGGCGCCGGTGCGGGCGCCGCGGCCGGCTGCATGCCGAACAGGTTCTTCAGCCACTTGACGAAGCCGCCGCTTGCCGGCGCGACGGCAAGCGGCGCCGCCTCCGGTGCGGGCTGGCGCTGTGGCGCGGGGCTCGGTGCGGGGCGTTCGGGCGTGATGCCCTTGACGGCCGCTTCCTGGCGCGGTTTCGTTTCCTCGGCGCGCTTGCTGTAGCCGGTTTCCGCCTCGAGCTCGCGGGCGGCTTCCTCGGCCATCTTCCACGAGGCGCGCGGATCGTCGAGGCGCGCATCGTCGTGACGCAGGCGCTCGAGCTTGTAGTGCGGCGTATCGAGATGCTTGTTCGGGATCAGCACGACGCCGACCTTGAAGCGCGACTCGATCTTGTTGATTTCCTGACGCTTTTCGTTGAGCAGGAAAGCGGTCACCTCGACGGGCACCTGGCAGTGGATCGCCGCGGTGTTCTCCTTCATCGCCTCTTCCTGAATGATCCGCAGCACTTGCAGCGCGGACGATTCGGTGTCGCGGATGTGGCCCGTGCCGTTGCAGCGCGGGCAGGTGACGTGGCTGCCTTCGGACAGCGCCGGGCGCAGGCGCTGGCGCGACAGCTCCATCAGGCCGAAGCGCGAGATCTTGCCCATCTGCACGCGTGCCCGGTCGTGCTTGAGTGCGTCCTTCAGACGCTGCTCGACTTCACGCTGGCTCTTCGCCGACTCCATGTCGATGAAGTCGATCACGATCAGGCCGCCCAGGTCGCGCAGACGGAGCTGGCGCGCGACTTCGTCGGCCGCCTCGAGGTTCGTGCGGGTCGCGGTCTCCTCGATGTCGGCGCCCTTCGTCGCGCGCGCCGAGTTCACGTCGATCGCGACGAGCGCCTCGGTGTGATCGATCACGATCGCGCCGCCCGACGGCAGCGGCACCGTGCGCGAGTACGCGGTCTCGATCTGGTGCTCGATCTGGAAGCGGGAGAAGAGCGGGACGTCGTCGTGATAGCGCTTCACCTTGCCGACATTGTCGGGCATCACGATGTCCATGAACGCGCGGGCCTGATCGTGGATCTCGGTCGTGTCGATCAGGATTTCGCCGATGTCCGGCTGGAAATAGTCCCGGATCGCGCGGATCACGAGGCTCGATTCGAGGTAGATCAGCATCGGCTGGCCGGGATGGCCGCTTTGCGACGCCGCCTCGATCGCGCGCCAGAGCTGCAGCAGGTAGTTCAGGTCCCATTGCAGTTCCTCGGCGTTACGGCCGATGCCCGCGGTGCGGGCGATCATGCTCATGCCGTCGGGGATCTGAAGCTGCGCCATCGTCTCGCGCAGTTCCTGGCGCTCGTCGCCCTCGATGCGGCGCGACACGCCGCCGCCGCGCGGGTTGTTCGGCATCAGCACGAGGTAGCGGCCGGCGAGCGAGATGAACGTGGTGAGCGCCGCGCCCTTGTTGCCGCGCTCCTCCTTCTCGACCTGGACGATCAGCTCCTGGCCTTCGCGCAGCGCGTCCTGAATGCGCGCGGAGCGCATGTCGACGCCTTCCTTGAAGTACTGGCGGGCGACTTCCTTGAACGGCAGGAAGCCGTGGCGGTCTTCGCCGTAGTTGACGAAGCAGGCTTCGAGCGACGGTTCGATGCGGGTGACGACGCCCTTGTAGATATTGCCTTTGCGTTGTTCGCGTCCGGCGGTTTCGATGTCGATGTCGATGAGCTTCTGACCATCGACGATGGCGACGCGCAGTTCTTCCTGCTGCGTCGCATTGAACAGCATGCGTTTCATTGAACGACTCCAGGCGGTTCTGTCGGCGGCGCGCTTCGCTTGTCAGACGGAACGCGGGACGACGGCAGGCCGCGCCTTGTTGTGTTGTCACAAGCACGCTGGAGCGGGAACGATGGCGGGAGAATGGCCTGATGAGGCGCGCGCCCATACGACGGGGCGGCGGCCAGAGGGCGCCTGCGAACACGGCTTCAAAGCACACGGCGTCGACACTCCGCGCGCCACTGGGCGCGCTAAGCCTCCGACCGGGCACAGCCGCGTGGCGCGGCGCAAAGTGCGCGCGGCGCCGGATGGCGGCATATGCTGCGGCTCGGCCGCAGCGGGGAGTATCGAATCCAGCCCGACTTTCCCGCCTGGGGTGTCCTTCCTTGGTTTTGACGTCGCCAAGTCCCGCGCTATTGCGGAACCACATCGGGCGCACGCCGTTCTATTCGCAACAGGGAGCTGCGTCGGGCTTACATCGCGCCGCGCCGCAGCTTCCTACAAATTCTTTTTGTCCAACATTCCGTTACCGCGGCACGGCTCGGACCGAATCCGCCTGTGGGCGCGATCCCTGCCTGAGCGGGGTGCCGTGCGTGCAACTTGCTGCTTTCATTCATGAGGACGAGCAGCACGCCCCGGGCGCAAGTAAAATAACAGTTTGCGCTTGCGCCTCGTGCAGTCCGCCCGAAAACCGGCCGATCAGGCCGCTCCGCTACGGAAGGCTGCGCAAAATTATATTCAGTATGAATGAGTTAGGCAAAAAATCCCATAATTCGGTCGCAAGCGGTCAGGTTTCGCTTATCGAGATCGACGACGGCGCCGCCGGTCAGCGCATCGACAATTTCCTCCTGCGCGTCTGCAAAGGCGTGCCGAAGAGTCATATTTACCGGATCCTCCGCAGCGGCGAAGTTCGCGTGAACAAGGGCCGGGTCGACGCGCAATACCGGCTCGCGCACGGCGACGTCGTGCGCGTGCCGCCCGTGCGCGTCGCGGCGGCCGACCTCGCGCGCGCAGCCGGGCCCGGGCCCGTGCCCGCCGCGGAATTCGAGATCCTGTTCGAGGACGACGCGATCATCGCGCTCAACAAGCCGGCGGGCGTCGCCGTGCACGGGGGCAGCGGGGTCGCGTTCGGCGTGATCGAGCAGATGCGTCATGCGCGGCCGCACGCGAAGTTCCTGGAACTCGTGCACCGGCTCGACCGAGAGACGTCGGGCATCCTGATGCTCGCGAAGAAGCGCTCGGCGCTCGTCGGGCTGCACGAGCAGATCCGCGAAAACCGGATGGACAAGCGCTACTTCGCGTGCGTGCACGGCGAGTGGGCGCCCGACTGGGGCCGCCGCCGCGCGGTGAAGGCGCCTCTGTTCAAGTACTCGACGCCCGACGGCGAGCGGCGCGTGCGGGTTCAGGAAGACGGACTGCCGTCGCATACGGTGTTCAATCTCGTCGACTGCTGGCCGAGCTACGCGCTCGTCGAAGCGGAACTCAAAACGGGTCGGACCCATCAGATTCGCGTGCACCTCGCTCATCTCGGCCTGCCGATCGTCGGCGACGCGAAGTACGGCGAATTCGCGCTGAACAAGGCGCTCGCCCGCGCGAACGCGGTGCCGTCGCTCAAGCGGATGTTCCTGCATGCGCACCGGCTGCGCCTCGCGCATCCGCTAACGGGCGAGCCGCTGCAGTTCGACGCGCCGCTGCCCGCCGAGTGCCGGCAATTTCTCGACCAACTCACCGACTTGCGCGATACCGCATGACACGCATGGCCCGACAGCAATTTGATCTGATCGTCTTCGACTGGGACGGCACACTGATGGATTCGACCGCGCACATCGCGCAGTCCATCCAGGCCGCGTGCCACGATCTCGGCTTGCCCATGCCGTCCGACGAGGCCGCCCGCTACGTGATCGGGCTCGGCCTGCGCGACGCGCTCGCCGTCACCGCGCCGAGCCTCGATCCCGTCGACTATCCGCGGCTCGCCGAGCGCTACCGCTTCCACTATCTCGTCAAGGATCAGCGGATCGAGCTCTTCACCGGCGTGCGCGAGATGCTCGACGAACTGCGCGACACCGGTTACCTGCTCGCCGTCGCAACGGGGAAGGGGCGCGTCGGCCTGAACCGCGCGCTCGACCAGGCGAAGCTGACGAGCCTTTTCGACGGCACGCGCTGCGCGGACGAGACGTTCTCGAAGCCGCACCCGGCAATGCTGCAGGAGCTGTCGCGCGAATTGGGGCAGGATCTGGCGCGCACCGTGATGATCGGCGATACGACGCACGACCTGCAGATGGCCGCGAGCGCGGGCGCGGCGGGCATCGGCGTCGCGTACGGCGCGCATCCGGCGGACGCGCTCGCGGCGCTGTCGCCGCGCTTCGTCGCGCCGGACGTTGCGTCGCTTGCCGGCTGGCTGCGAGAGCACGCATGACGGGCGGCGACGACGCCCGCTTCGTGTGCGCCGCCGACGCGCTCGTCGACGGCGGCGCGGGCGTGCGGATCGACGCGACGCTGCGCGGCGAGCCCGTCGTCGTGTTCTTCGTCCGCTACGCGGGGCGCGCGTACGGTTACCTGAACCGCTGCGCGCACGTGCCGATGGAACTAGACTGGGCCGAGGGACAGTTCTTCGAATCGTCGGGCTTATACTTGATGTGCGCGACGCACGGCGCGATTTATACGCCGGACACCGGCAAGTGCGTCGGCGGCCCGTGCCGCGGCGCGCGGCTGCGCGCCGTTCAGGTCGACGAGCGGGACACGCCCGACGGCCGCGCGGTGTTCTGGCTGCCCGACGGCGAACTGCGTCCCGCCTCCTCTGACCACTGACTTTCACGCATGTCCGATCAAATCAACCCTCCCGATTCGTCGTCCCGATCCGCGGCGGGCGCCGCCGCCCGTGAACCGAACTGGGAGCGCGCCGCGCTCGAGCGCATCGCGCTCGCGGCGATCAAGGAGCAGCGCGCGGCACGGCGCTGGAAGATCTTCTTCCGATTCGCGTTCCTGTTCGTGCTCGCCGCGCTCGTCTTTGCATTCTTCAGCGTGTCCGGCGACGGCGGCAAGCTCGCGAGCGGCCGCCACACGGCGGTCGTGACGATCGACGGCGAGATCGCCGCGAGCACCAACGCGAATGCCGAGGACATCAATTCCGCGCTCGACAGCGCGTTCGAGGATTCCGGCACGGCAGGCGTCGTGCTGCGCATCAACAGCCCGGGCGGCAGCCCGGTGCAGGCGGGCATCGTCTACGACGAGATCCGCCGGCTGCGCAAGAAATATCCGGCGAAGCCGCTCTACGTCGTCGTCACCGACATGTGCGCGTCGGGCGGCTACTACATCGCGTCGGCGGCGGACAAGATCTATGTCGACAAGGCGAGCATCGTCGGCTCGATCGGCGTGCTGATGGACGGCTTCGGCTTCACTGGGCTGATGGGCAAGCTTGGCGTCGATCGGCGCCTGCACACGTCGGGCGAGAACAAGGGCTTCTTCGATCCGTTCTCGCCGGAGACGCCGAAGATGGACACGCACGCGCAGGAGATGCTCGACGAGATCCACGCGCAATTCATCAAGGCGGTGAAGGATGGCCGCGGCGCACGGCTGCACGACTCGCCGGACATCTTCTCGGGGCTCTTCTGGACGGGCGCGAAGAGCATCGAGCTCGGCCTCGCCGACGATTACGGGACGACCGACACCGTCGCGCGCGACGTGCTGAAGGCGCCCGACCTCGTCGACTACACGGTCAAGGAAAGCCTGACCAACCGCGTCGCGCGCCGGTTCGGCGCGGCGGTCGGCAACGCCGCGCTGAAGGCGGCCGTCGCCGGCAGCGAGCTGAAGCTGCGCTGACGGCGCGGCTCGCTCACGCTCAATTCGCGAGCAGCAGGAAAATCGCGGGGCGCTTGTGCAGATCGGGCACAGGCGCCTTTTTCCATGCTCCGGCCGGCCGGCTCGCGATCATCTCGGTCGGCAGCGTCAGGTCGGCCGCGACGCACACGAGCGTCGACGGCGCGCAAGTCGCGACGAGCGTATCGAGCATCGCGTGATTGCGATACGGCGTCTCGATGAAGATCTGCGTCTGATTCGCCTTGCGCGACTGCTGCTCGAGTTCGCGCAGGCGCTTCGCGCGCGCGGCGGCGTCGACGGGCAGGTAGCCGTGAAACGCGAAGCTCTGGCCGTTCAGGCCGGACGCCATCAGCGCGAGCAGGATCGAGCTCGGCCCGACGAGCGGCACGACCTTCACGCCGCGCTCGTGCGCACGCCGCACGAGAAGCGCGCCGGGATCGGCGACGGCCGGGCAGCCGGCTTCCGACACGAGTCCCGCGTCGGCGCCCACGAGCACCGGCGCGAGCAGCTTGTCGATCTCGCCCGCGGGCGTCTTCACGTTCAGCTCGCGGATCTCGATTTCCTGGATCGGCCGTTCGGCGCCGACTTTCTTCAGGAACGCGCGGGTCGTCTTCGCGTTTTCGCCGATGTAATAGCCGAGCGATGCGGCGCGCGCCTGCACGGCGGCGGGCAGCACGGCCGCCAGCATCGCGGCGTCGCCTTCGCCGAGCGTGTTCGGAATCAGATAGAGGGTGCCTGCCGTCATCGTCCATCCGCTCCCGTGGCAGCCGGCGCCGGCGCGCCGAAGAGCGGGTAGCCGGCCGCGCGCAGCATTCGCGTGAGCGCGATGAGCGGCAGGCCGACGAGCGCGGTCGGATCGTCGGAGTCGATTGCGTCGAGGAGCGCGATGCCGAGCCCTTCCGATTTCGCGCTGCCCGCGACGTCGTACGGCGTCTCCGCGCGCAAATAGGCGTCGAGTTCGGCGTCGGTCAGCATGCGGAATCGCACGTGCGTCACGATGTCCTCGACTTGCGTCGCACCGGAGCGGCTGTCGTACAGGCACAGTGCGCAGTGGAATTCGACTTCGCGGCCGCGCATCGCTTGCAACTGGGCGAGCGCGCGCGCGTGCGAGCCCGGCTTGCCGATCTGCAGCCCGTCGAAGGTCGCGACCTGATCGGAGCCGATCACGAGCGCGCCGTGCGGCGAATTCGCGCGTTCGGCGGCGGCGCGCGCCTTCGCGGCGGCGAGCCGCAGCGCGGTCGCGGACGGCGTTTCGTCCGGCAGTGGCGTTTCGTCGACGTCGGGCGTGACGACGTCGAACGGCACGCGCAGGCGTTCGAGGAGTTCGCGCCGGTAGCGCGAGCTGGAGGCGAGAATCAGCCGCGGCGGGCTGGAAAGGTTGTCCGGCATGATGGCGTCGGGTGTCGGTCGGTTCGAAAGATCCGGGGTGGAGGGATCGCCGTTGCCGCGCGGCACGCGGGCGCGTCGCGGGGTGGTGTCGGGCGAAGTCTTAAGTGTTTGACTCGAAAAGATAAAACAGGTATCCTCTTGCGCTTTTCATCGGCAGGGGTTTTGCGAGCGCCCGACAGCGCCGCCGGATGCGTCAGGCATCGGCGCGCGGGACGCGGGGGGCGCAGGCTGCCTGCACGAACCGAACGAGTTGTACCAAGGGTTGATACGGCAGATACGGCAGGAGCGCACATGAACCCGTCCTCAGGCAAGCCTGCGGTTTCGCTCGATCCACACGCGATCGATCTGTTCGAATTTGCACGCAGCGCTCGGCAGGCGGCGGGTGCCGTCCGGCTCTCGCAGTTGCCGCGCATGTTAAACGAAGTGCCGGCGGACGCGCCAGACCGCGATACGGTATTGACCTGGCAGGCGGAGGGCTCGACGCAGTCCGAACTGCAGGACGACGGCACCGAGGGGGCGCAGCCTTATCTGCGTCTTGCGCTGCACGGCGCCGCGTGGCTCGAGTGCCAGCGCTGCATGACGCCGTACCAGCAGTCGTTCGATATCGACGTCGTGTACCGGATCGTCGCCACCGAAGAAGAGGCGGACGAATTCCCGCTCGACGAAGATGAAGTCGATGTGATCGTCGGTTCGCGCCAGTTCGATCTCATGGGCTTGATCGAAGAGGAGTTGCTGCTTTCGCTGCCGCTCGTGCCGAGGCACGACGTCTGTCCGGCGGTGCACGAAAGCCTCGTATCGGGCGCGAGCGGTCCCGCGGCCGATACGGACGATACGTCCGACGAAGCGGCGGGCGAAAGCGACAGGCCGAATCCGTTCGCGGCGCTCGAAGCGCTGAAAAAGGGCGGGGACGGCAACAAACACTAGGCAGTTGGGTTGGGGCGCGGGAAGGCGTGAGGCCGCAGGGCCGGGGTAGCAAGCGCCGGATCGGGCTGTGTTAGAATTCGGAAAATTTTTAGGAGTTAGTCATGGCAGTTCAACAAAACAAGAAGTCGCCGTCGAAGCGCGGCATGCACCGTTCGCACGATTTCCTGACGACCTCGCCGCTCGCCGTCGAGCCGAGCACGGGTGAAGTGCATCTGCGTCACCACGTCAGCCCGAACGGCTACTATCGCGGCAAGAAAGTCGTCAAGACGAAGAACGACTAAGCGTATCCGTCTCCGTGACGCGCGTCTGATGGCCATTCGGGCGCCGCGCGCGACAACCGGTTCGCTTGACACTTTCCTGGCTCAACAAAAAGGCGGCATTCAACTGCCGCTTTTTTGTGCCTGAAATTCGTCGCATTCCATGACTGTAAAGCTCACAATCGATTGCATGGGAGGCGACCACGGCCCGTCCGTGACCGTTCCCGCGGCAGTCAAGTTCGTTCGCTCGCATCCCGACGCGCAATTGATGCTCGTCGGCATCGAAAGCGCGATCCGTGCGCAACTCAAGAAGTGCAAGGCGCTCGACGAGCCTGCGCTGTCCGTCGCGCCGGCCACCGAAGTGGTCGCGATGGACGACCCCGTCGAAGTGGCGCTGCGCAAGAAGAAGGACTCTTCAATGCGCGTCGCCCTCAATCACGTGAAGGAAGGCGAGGCGCAGGCGTGCATCTCCGCCGGCAACACCGGCGCGCTGATGGCGGTGTCGCGCTACGTGCTGAAGACGCTGCCTGGCATCGAGCGGCCCGCGATCGCGTTCGCGCTGCCGAATCCGACGGGCTACACGATGATGCTCGACCTCGGCGCGAACGTCGACTGCGAGCCGCAGCATCTGCTGCAGTTCGCCGAAATGGGGCACGCGCTCGTCGCGGCGCTCGAGGGCAAGGAGCGGCCGACGATCGGTCTCCTCAACATCGGTGAGGAGATCATCAAGGGGAACGAAACAATCAAGCGCGCAGGCGAGCTATTGCGTGCGAGCACGTTGAATTTCCGCGGCAACGTCGAAGGCAACGACATCTACAAGGGCACCGTCGACGTGATCGTCTGCGATGGCTTCGTTGGCAACGTTGCATTGAAGACGTCCGAGGGCCTCGCGCAGATGCTCGCGGACATCATCAAGGAAGAGTTCAGCCGCTCGCTGCTGTCGAAGCTGATGGCGCTCCTTGCGCTGCCCGTGCTGCTGCGCTTCAAGAAGCGCGTCGATCATCGTCAATACAACGGCGCGGCGCTGCTCGGGCTGCGCAGCCTCGTCATCAAGAGCCATGGCTCCGCGGACGCGTACGCGTTTGAGTGGGCGATCAAACGCGGGTATGATGCCGTCAAAAATGGCGTGCTGGAGCGCCTTTCGCGAGCGATGGCGGAGAACGCCGCGCCGCTCGGCGAAAGCGGGCGCGACGCGGACGGGGCGGGGCAGGCGAGCCCGTCCGCAGGCCAGCCAGCCGAGCCCTCCGCCGCGCTTTCCTCGAAGACATAATGGCCCAATCGACCCTCTATTCCCGCGTGCTCGGCACGGGTAGCTACCTGCCGCCCGACCGCGTCACGAATCAAGACCTTGCCGGCCGGCTCGCGAAGGACGGCATCGAGACGAGCGACGAGTGGATCGTCGCGCGCACGGGCATCCACGCGCGGCACTTCGCCGCGCCGGACGTCACGACGAGCGATCTCGCGCTCGTCGCCGCGCAGCGCGCGATCGAGGCGGCCGATGTCGATCCGCAGTCGATCGACCTCATCATCGTCGCGACGTCGACCCCCGATTTCGTGTTCCCGAGCACGGCCTGCCTGCTGCAGAACAAGCTCGGCATCAAGAACAACGGCGCCGCGTTCGACGTGCAGGCGGTGTGCGCCGGCTTCGCGTACGCGCTGACCATCGCCGACACGCTCATTCGCGCCGGCCAGCACCGCACGGCGCTCGTCGTCGGCGCGGAGACGTTCTCGCGCATCCTCGATTTCAAGGACCGCACGACCTGCGTGCTGTTCGGCGACGGCGCGGGCGCCGTCGTGCTGTCGGCGTCCGAAGCGCCGGGCATCCTCGGCAGCGCACTGCACGCGGACGGCAGCTACTCGAACATCCTCTGCACGCCGGGCAACGTGAACCGCGGCATCATCGCGGGCAGCGCGTTCCTGCACATGGACGGCCAGGCCGTCTTCAAGCTCGCCGTGAACGTGCTCGAGAAGGTCGCGGTCGAAGCACTGTCGAAGGCCGATCTCGCGCCGGAACAGGTCGATTGGCTGATTCCGCACCAGGCCAATATCCGTATCATGACAAGCACGTGCCGCAAGCTCGGCCTGCCGCAGGAACGCATGATCGTTACCGTCGACGAGCACGGCAACACGTCCGCCGCGTCGATTCCGCTCGCACTCGACGTCGCGGTGCGCGACGGCCGCATCAAGCGCGGCCAGCACGTGCTGATCGAAGGCGTCGGCGGCGGCTTCACGTGGGGCGCCTCGGTCTTCCGCTTCTGATCGGATCTTCTCCGCATCCCATCGGCGCGCACGGTCCGTGCGCGCCGCTTGAATCGATTCAATTGGGGACGATATGAAATTTGCATTCGTTTTTCCGGGCCAGGGCTCGCAATCGGTCGGCATGCTCAATGCGTTCGCCGACGTCGCCGTCGTGCGCGAGACGCTCGACGAAGCGTCCGACGCGCTGGGTCAGGACATCGGCAAGCTGATCGCCGACGGCCCGGCTGACGAACTCAATCTGACGACGAATACGCAACCCGTGATGCTGACGGCCGCGTACGCGTGCTATCGCGCGTGGCAGCAGGCGGGCGGCGCGCGGCCGTCGATCGTCGCCGGCCACAGCCTCGGCGAATACACGGCGCTCGTTGCCGCGGGTGCGATCGCGTTCCGCGATGCGCTGCCGCTCGTGCGCTTCCGCGCGCAGGCGATGCAGACGGCCGTGCCCGTGGGCGAAGGCGGCATGGCGGCGATTCTCGGCTTGGACGACGATACGGTGCGCGCGGTGTGCGCAGAGGCGTCGGCGGCCGGCGTCGTCGAAGCGGTGAATTTCAATGCGCCCGCGCAGGTCGTGATCGCGGGGACGAAGGCGGGCATCGAGAAAGCCTGCGAGATTGCGAAGGTGAAGGGCGCGAAGCGCGCGCTGCCGCTGCAGGTGTCGGCGCCGTTCCATTCGTCGCTGCTGATGCCCGCGTCCGACAAGCTGCGCGAATACCTCGCGAACGTCGATGTGAAAGCGCCGCAGATTCCCGTCGTCAACAACATCGACGTCGCGGCGGCGTCCGATCCCGCGTCGATCAAGGATGCGCTCGTGCGCCAGGCGGCGGGTCCCGTGCGCTGGGTCGAATGCGTGCAGCACATCGCCGGGCAGGGCGTGACGCACGTGATCGAGTGCGGTCCGGGCAAGGTGCTGGCCGGCCTCACGAAGCGCATCGATGCCAATCTGGTCGGTGCGTCGGTGTTCGATCCGGCGTCGCTCGACGAAGCGCTCAAGCTCGTCGCCGCTTGAATTCAAGTCAAGCGCGCAAGCTTGCCGATTCACCTGAAACACGGAACCACTGCATGGACAAGACTCTCGACAAACAAGTCGCGATCGTCACCGGCGCGTCGCGCGGGATCGGTCGCGCGATCGCGCTCGAACTCGCACGCCGCGGCGCGACGGTGATCGGCACCGCGACGACTGAAGCCGGCGCCGAGGGCATCTCAGCCGGATTCAAGGAAGCCGGGCTCGAAGGCCGCGGCGCCGTGCTGAACGTCAACGACGCGTCGGCGGTGGACACGCTCGTCGAATCGACGCTCAAGGAGTTCGGCGCGCTGAACGTGCTCGTCAACAACGCCGGCATCACGCAGGACCAGCTCGCAATGCGGATGAAGGACGACGAGTGGGACGCCGTGATCGACACGAACCTGAAGGCGGTGTTTCGTCTGTCGCGTGCGGTGCTGCGCCCGATGATGAAGGCGCGCGGCGGACGCATCGTCAACATTACGTCGGTGGTCGGCTCCGCGGGCAATCCGGGGCAGATCAACTACGCGGCGGCGAAGGCGGGCGTGGCGGGGATGACGCGTGCGCTCGCGCGCGAGATCGGCAGCCGTGGCGTCACCGTGAACTGCGTCGCGCCGGGCTTCATCGACACCGACATGACGAAGGTGCTGCCGGAAGAGCAGCAGGCCGCGCTGAAGACGCAGATTCCGCTCGGCCGCCTCGGCAGCCCGGAGGACATCGCGCACGCGGTCGCGTTCCTCGCGTCGCCGCAGGCCGGCTACATCACCGGCACGACGCTGCACGTGAATGGCGGCATGTACATGTCGTAACGGAATTCGTTTACCATCCGCGCCGTGCATGCGTAACAGCGCATCGGGCGCTTGTTTGGCCGCAAAGCCGGTGCGCATTTTGGGCAGCATCAAACCTGTTAAAATGCGCGCACTTGTAAATCTGAACTTTCCCTCGGAGGGGTAATGGACAACATCGAACAACGCGTCAAGAAGATCGTCGCCGAACAACTGGGCGTCGCCGAAGCTGAAATCAAGAACGAAGCGTCGTTCGTGAACGACCTCGGCGCAGACTCGCTCGACACGGTCGAACTGGTGATGGCGCTCGAAGACGAGTTCGGCATGGAAATCCCGGATGAAGAAGCCGAGAAGATCACGACCGTTCAGCAAGCAATCGACTACGCTCGCGCGAACGTCAAGGCGTAACACGCGCGTCGTCTGCAAGTTTTTGCACACGCTGCGCTGGATGCGCGATCGCGTCGGCGTCCTTGCCGGCCGAGCTAACAGCCACAGGGCTCGCAGGGGTGGTTCCTGTAGCCGCTGTGGCTTTTGTTTTTGTCATTCAATGGAAAAGAGGTTACCGTGAGCCGCCGTCGTGTTGTTGTTACAGGCCTTGGGCTGATTTCGCCTGTTGGCAATAATGTTGCCGACGGCTGGGCCAATCTCGTGGCCGGCAAGTCCGGCATCGTCAATATCACGAAGTTCGACGCGACGAACTTCTCGACCCGCTTCGCAGGCGAGGTGAAGGGCTTCAACGTCGAGGACTACATCCCGGCGAAGGAAGCGCGCCACATGGATACGTTCATCCATTACGGGATCGCGGCCGGCATGCAGGCAATGCAGGACAGCGGCTTCGAGGTCACCGACGAGAACGCGGAGCGCGTCGGCGTCGTCGTCGGCTCGGGCATCGGCGGGCTGCCGATGATCGAAGTCACGCAGACCGAACTGCTCAACCGCGGCCCGCGCCGGATCTCGCCGTTCTTCGTGCCGGCGTCGATCATCAACATGATCTCGGGTCACCTGTCGATCAAGTTCGGCATCAAGGGGCCGAATCTCGCGATCGTCACCGCGTGCACGACCGGTCTGCACTGCATCGGCGAGGCGGCGCGCCTCATCGAGTACGGCGACGCCGACGTAATGATCGCAGGCGGCGCGGAATCGACCGTGTCGCCGCTCGGCGTCGGCGGCTTCGCCGCGGCGCGGGCGCTGTCCCAGCGCAATGATGATCCGGCGACGGCGAGCCGTCCGTGGGACAAGGATCGCGACGGCTTCGTGCTCGGCGAAGGCGCGGGCGTGATGGTGCTCGAGGAGTACGAGCACGCGAAGGCGCGCGGCGCGAAGATCTACGCCGAGGTCGCGGGCTATGGCATGAGCGGCGACGCCTATCACATGACGGCTCCGCTCGAGGACGGCGACGGCGCACGCCGCTGCATGCTGGCCGCGCTGCGCAACGCCGGCATCAACGCTGACCAGGTGAATTACCTGAACGCGCACGGCACGTCGACGCCGCTCGGCGATCTGGCAGAGACCGTCGCGATCAAGCGCGCGTTCGGCGATCACGCGAAGGACATCGTCGTCAACTCGACGAAGTCGATGACGGGCCACCTGCTCGGTGGTGCGGGCGGGCTGGAGTCGGTGTTCACGGCCCTTGCCGTCCATAACCAGGTGTCGCCGCCGACGATCAACATCTTCAACCAGGACCCCGAGTGCGATCTCGACTATTGCGCGAACGAAGCGCGCGAAATGAAGATCGACGTCGCGTTGAAGAACTCCTTCGGCTTCGGCGGGACTAACGGCACGCTGGTCTTCAAGCGCGTCTGACGCGGGGTCGCTTGACGGAGCCGTTCCACGCCGCATCGGCAGGCGCGCAGCAAGTCGTGCTGCGCGCCTCGGCGTGGCTGCGCGTCGCGTGCGCGCTGTTCGTGCCGGCCGTCGGCGCGGCAGTCTACGCCGGTGCCGAGCCGCTCGTCGGCAGCGGCGGGGCGGCGACGCTTGCCGTGCTGGTCGCCGCGCTCGTCGCACTGCGCGTGCGGGCCGCTTGCGGACGGCGCCAGCCGGCTGCGCTGCGGATCGACGCCGGCGCGGGCGTGCTCGCCGCGTTCGATCGCGACGGGCGGCTGCTCGCGCACGGCCAGATCGCCGGCTGCACGCAATGGAGCGATCTGCTCGTCGTACTGACGGTGCAAGGCCGTAGCCGGTGCGCGACGCCGCTCGTGATCCCGGCGGACGCGATCGACGCGCCCGTGTTCCGCGCGCTCTGCGTGCTGGGCCGGCGCGCCGCGCGCGGGACGCTCGCGGCGGCATGACCGTTTCCGATCGCAAACGCTCATGAGCGGCTCGAGCGGGAACGTTACAATAACGCTCCGCGTTGCTTCCCTCGTTTACGGATTTGTCAGGTGAGTGAAAAAGAAATCGATCAGGCACTGGTCGAACGCGTTCAGAATGGCGACAAGGCAGCGTTCGAACTCCTGGTCTCCAAATACCACCGCAAGATCATCAGGCTGATCTCGCGTCTCGTGCGGGATCCCGCGGAGGTCGAGGACGTGGCCCAGGACGCGTTCATCAAGGCGTATCGCGCGTTGCCGCAGTTCCGCGGCGAGTCGGCGTTCTACACGTGGTTGTACCGGATTGCCGTCAATACGGCGAAGAACTACCTTGCGACCCAGGGTCGCCGGGCGCCCACGTCCACCGACGCGGATGCCGAAGAGGCTGAAACTTTCTCCGACGCCGACCAACTAAGGGATATCAACACGCCGGAATCGATGTTGATGAGCAAGCAGATCGCCCAAACGGTCAACGCCGCGATGGCGTTGCTGCCGGAAGAACTGCGAACGGCCATCACGCTGCGCGAGATCGAAGGTTTGAGCTACGAAGAGATCGCGGAGATGATGGGATGCCCGATCGGTACCGTCCGCTCGCGGATCTTTCGTGCCCGCGAGGCGATCGCGGCAAAATTGCGGCCGCTGCTCGATACGCCGGAGGGTAAGCGCTGGTAAGCGCTCGCGGCGGGTCGGAGCGGCTTGGGGTCTAGTTACGGAGTCGTGTGTCACGACGGGGTATGTGCAAGATGGGGAGCATCATGGGGTCGATCTCTACGCAGTCGCAGGCGTGCTCGCAACGCGAGCGCGTGTCCGCTCTGGTCGACGGCGAAGCGCCTGAAGGCCTTTCGCTGAAACAGATTCTCGCGGGACTGAGCGACGCCGAGCGCGCGACATGGACGCATTATCACGTGATCGGCGACGCGCTGCGGTCCGACGAACTCGCGCTCGAGCCCGCCGAGAGCGGCGCGTTCATGGCCCGCCTCTCGGCGAGCCTTGCGTCCGAGCCGCATCTGCTCGCGCCGGCCGCCGCGCCTGTCGCGCGCCGGCTGCTGGCGCTGCGCCGCCGAGTCGTGCCCGCGTTCGCGGTCGCGGCCGCCGCGGCGACGCTGACTTGGATCGTCGTGCCGCAGATGCAGGGTGTCGGCGCGCCGGGCGGCGTCCAGGTCGCGTCGGTGAGCCCCGCGCAGCAAGGCGAACTGCAACGCGTGGCGGCTGCCCAGCCGAGCGCGCAGCCCGCGCTGCAGGACGCAAACATCATTCGCGACGCGAGCCTCGATCAATATCTCGAAGCGCATCAACAGTTCGCGCAGCAGCCCGTCGTGACGGGTTCGATGCCGGTCATTCGCACAGCCGTCACCACGCAAGGCCAATAAACTCGATGCGGACGTTGCAGTTGAATCAAGCCATCCTCGGTTGGAGACGGCTGCCGGCGCTTTTGCTGTGCGCGGCGGCGCTGTTGTCCGTCCAATCCGCCGCCTTCGCGCAGCAGCCCGACGATCCCGTGGCCACCCGACGCTCCGCCGCCGAGTGGCTCGATCGCATTCAGCAGGCCGCGCAGCAGCAGAACTACGAAGGGACGTTCGTCTATCAGCGCGGCGCGTACGTGCAGTCGTCGCGAATCGTCCATTTCGCGTCGAAGGGCGACGGCGAATACGAGCGGGTCGAAAGCCTCGATGGCAAGCCGCGCAAGCTGCTGCGTCACAACGACGATCTCTACACATTCGTGCCCGAGCGGCGGCTTTGCGTCGTCGAGCGCCGCCAGAACAAGGATTCGTTCCCCGCGTTGCTCGGCGCGAGCGGTGAGCAGGTCCTGTCGGTCTACGAGCCGAAGTCGCTCGGCCGAGACCGCGTCGCGGGCCTCGACGCGCAGGTCGTCGAACTCGTGCCGAAGGACGCGTACCGCTTCGCATACAAGCTGTGGACCGACGCGAAGACGGGGCTTCTGCTGCGTTCGCAGACGCTCGACGCCGACGATCACGTGCTCGAGCAGATCGCATTTTCGCAATTGCAGCTCGGCGCCGCGGCGCCGAGCCAGAAGACCGCGATCGCGGCCGGCATGCGCAATCTCGGCGGCTGGACCGTCGTTCGGCCGCCCGTCGCGCCGATCGACATCGAGGCGCAGGGCTGGCAGATCGCGCCGACCGTCGCGGGCTTCCGCAAGATCCGCGAGGTGCGCCGCCCGATGGCCGCGCGCGACGCGAGCGATCCGCCGATTCCCGTCGATCAGGCCGTCTTCACCGACGGTCTCGCGACGATTTCGGTCTTCATCGAGCCCGCCGAAAAGAACAGCCGCAAGGAAGGGGCGGGCAGTACGGGCGCGACGCACGTGCTCGTCAAGCGCCGCGGCGATTTCTGGATCACGGTTCTCGGCGAAGCGCCGCCCGCGACGTTGCAGCAGTTCGCGTCTGCCATAGAATACAAGGCTTCCAAGTAACCCTTTGGCTTCCGACATGATGAAACTCTCGCTGCGCACCTGGCTCGTCGCCGCAGCCGTGGCGGCCTCTGCGCCGCTTGCCGCGCAATCGGCGACGGCGGCTCCGAATGCTACGACCGCTCCCGCCGCAACGAGCGCCGCGCCCGCGCCGCGCGCGGGGTTGCCCGATTTCGCGGACCTCGTCGAGAAAGTCGGCCCGGCGGTCGTCAACATCCGGACCACGGCGAACGTGCCGGCCGATACGCGCGGCGCGCTGCCGCCCGGCCTGGACAACGGCGACATGTCGGAATTCTTCCGCCGGTTCTTCGGCATTCCGCTGCCGCAGCCGCCCGGCGGGCAGAAGAACGCGCCGAGCACGCCCGATGCGCCCGACACCGAGCAGAACCGAGGCGTCGGCTCCGGCTTCATCCTGTCGCCCGACGGCTACGTGATGACGAATGCGCACGTCGTCGACGATGCGGACACGATCTACGTGACGCTCACCGACAAGCGCGAGTTCAAGGCGAAGCTGATCGGCGTCGACGAGCGCACGGATGTCGCGATCGTGAAGATCAGTGCGTCGAACCTGCCGACCGTCGCGATCGGCGATTCGAACAAGGTGCGCGTCGGCGAATGGGTCGTCGCGATCGGTTCGCCGTTCGGCCTCGACAACACGGTGACGGCCGGCATCGTCAGCGCGAAGGGCCGCAACACCGGCGACTACCTGCCGTTCATCCAGACCGACGTTGCCGTCAACCCGGGCAATTCGGGCGGCCCGCTCATCAACATGCAGGGCGAGGTGATCGGCATCAACTCGCAGATCTACAGCCGCACGGGCGGCTTCATGGGCATCTCGTTCGCGATTCCGATCGACGAGGCGATGCGCGTCGCCGATCAGTTGAAGGCGTCGGGCAAGGTGACGCGCGGCCGGATCGCGGTCGCGATCGGCGAGGTGACGAAGGAGGTTGCCGACTCGATCGGCCTGCCGAAGGCGGAAGGCGCGCTCGTGAGCAGCGTCGAGCCGGGCGGTCCCGCGGATCGCGCGGGCCTGCAGCCGGGCGACATCATCCTGAAGTTCAACGGCCGTCCGGTCGAAGCGGCGTCGGATCTGCCGCGCATGGTCGGCGACACGAAGCCGGGCGCGAAGGCGACGGTGACGGTATGGCGAAAGGGACAGTCGCGTGATCTGCCGATCACGATCGCCGAATTCCCGGCCGACAAGGCCGCGAAGGCCGACAGCCGCCAGACGCCGCAGCAGAAGCCGCGCAGCAACGCGCTCGGCCTGACGGTCAGCGACCTGTCGCCCGACCAGTTGAAGACGCTCAAGCTGCGCAACGGCGTGCAGATCGACGCGGTCGACGGCCCGGCCGCGCGCGCGGGCCTGCAGCGCGGCGACATCGTGCTGCGCGTCGGCGACGTCGACATCACGAGCGCGAAGCAGTTCGTCGACGTGACGTCGAAGCTCGATCCGCAGCGCGCGGTCGCGGTGCTCGTGCGGCGCGGCGACAACACGCAGTTCATCCCGATCCGGCCGCGCCAGAAGTGAGCTCCGCCGCGCGCTTCACGCTGTACGGCCGCGGCTGGTGCCATTTGTGCGACGAGATGCGCGACGCGCTCGCGCCCGTCGCGGCCGAATTCTCGGCGGGCGTCGACTACGTCGACATCGACATGGATCCGGCACTCGTCGCGCGCTATGACGAGGACGTGCCGGTGCTGCTGCTCGACGGCATCGAGGTGTGCCGGCATCGCTTCGACGATGCGCGGGTCAGGAAGGCGCTCGCGCGGCGCGGGGCGTGACGCGCCGTCGGCGCGGGCGCCGAACGAAGATTGGCGCGCCGCTTCGCATCGGTGCAAGCCGTGACGTCCCGCGGCCGTTGAGCGGCCGGGCCGCGCCGGGCGGGCCGCGGCACGCCCGGGCGTCCAAAATGCCGCCCCCGACGGGGCTTTTCGGCTAAAATAGGCCGTTTTTTCACCGACTTACAAGGCGTGCTCCGCAGTCGTCGAGCGCGCCTTTTTCGCTTGATCGGCACTGAATGGATCATATTCGCAATTTCTCGATCATCGCGCACATCGACCACGGCAAGTCGACGCTCGCGGATCGCATCATCCAGCTTTGCGGCGGCTTGTCCGACCGCGAGATGGAAGCGCAGGTGCTCGACTCGATGGATCTCGAGCGCGAGCGCGGCATCACGATCAAGGCGCAGACCGCCGCGCTCACGTATCGCGCGCGCAACGGCAAGGTCTACAACCTGAACCTCATCGATACGCCGGGGCACGTCGACTTCTCGTACGAGGTGAGCCGCTCGCTGTCCGCGTGCGAGGGCGCGCTCCTCGTCGTCGACGCGAGCCAGGGGGTCGAGGCGCAGACGGTCGCGAACTGCTACACGGCGATCGAGCTCGGTGTCGAAGTGGTGCCCGTGCTCAACAAGATCGACCTGCCGGCCGCGAACCCGGAGAGCGCGATCGAGGAGATCGAGGACGTGATCGGCATCGACGCGACCGACGCGGTGCGCTGCAGCGCGAAGACGGGCCTGGGCGTCGAGGACGTGCTCGAGTCGCTGATCGTGAAGGTGCCGCCGCCGAAGGGCGACGCCGACGCGCCGCTGCAGGCGCTCGTCATCGATTCGTGGTTCGACAACTACGTCGGCGTCGTGATGCTCGTGCGGATCGTCAACGGCACGCTGCGTCCGAAGGACAAGATCAAGATGATGGCGACGGGCGCGCAGTATCCCGTCGAGCACGTCGGCGTGTTCACGCCGAAATCGCGCGATCTCGACTCGCTGTCGGCGGGGCAGGTGGGCTTCATCATCGCCGGCATCAAGGAGCTGACCGCCGCGAAGGTGGGCGACACCGTCACGCTTGCGAACAAGCCGGCTCCGGAACCGCTGCCAGGCTTCAAGGAGGTGAAGCCGCAGGTGTTCGCGGGCCTGTATCCCGTCGAGGCGAACCAGTACGACGCGCTGCGCGAGTCGCTCGAGAAGCTGAAGCTCAACGATGCGTCGCTTCAGTACGAGCCGGAAGTGTCGCAGGCGCTCGGTTTCGGCTTTCGCTGCGGCTTCCTCGGCCTCCTGCACATGGAAATCGTGCAGGAGCGGCTCGAGCGCGAGTTCGACATGGATCTCATCACGACCGCGCCGACGGTCGTCTACGAGGTCGTGCAAAGCGACGGCTCGACGATCATGGTCGAAAACCCGGCGAAGATGCCGGAGCCCGCGAGGATCATGGAAATCCGCGAGCCGATCGTCACCGTGAATCTCTACATGCCGCAGGACTACGTCGGCTCGGTGATCACGTTGTGCACGCAAAAGCGCGGCTCGCAGATCAACATGCAGTATCACGGCCGCCAGGTGCAGCTCACGTACGAGATCCCGATGGCCGAGATCGTGCTCGATTTCTTCGATCGCCTGAAATCGGTGTCGCGCGGCTATGCGTCGATGGACTACGAGTTCAAGGAATACCGCGCGTCCGACGTCGTCAAGGTCGACATGCTGATCAACGGCGACAAGGTCGACGCGCTGTCGGTGATCGTACACCGCTCGCAGTCGCAGTATCGCGGCCGGGAGGTCGCGGCGAAGATGCGCGAGATCATCCCGCGCCAGATGTACGACGTCGCGATCCAGGCAGCGATCGGCGCGCACATCATCGCGCGCGAGAACATCAAGGCGCTGCGCAAGAACGTGCTGGCGAAGTGCTACGGCGGCGATATTACGCGCAAGAAGAAACTGCTCGAAAAGCAGAAAGAAGGTAAGAAACGAATGAAGCAGGTGGGTTCGGTCGAGATCCCGCAGGAGGCGTTCCTGGCGATCTTGCGAGTCGAAGACAAATAACAGGACTGATCCTTTATGAATTTTGCGCTGATTCTTTTTGTGCTCGTCGTTCTGACGGGCATTGCGTGGGTGTTGGACAAGTTGGTTTTCCTGCCGCAGCGGAAGAAGGCGGCGGACGCGGCGGTCGCCGAGTTCGAGCGCCAGCAGGAGCGGATCGGCGAGCGCTTCGCCGACGAGAACGCACCGCAGACGCGCGCGCGTCTGCGTGAAGAGAAGCTGCGCCAGCCGTGGTGGCTCGAGTACACGGCGAGCTTCTTCCCGGTGATCCTCGTCGTGTTCGTCGTACGCTCGTTCATCGTCGAGCCGTTCAAGATTCCGTCGGGCTCGATGGTGCCGACGCTCCTCGTCGGCGATTTCATCCTCGTCAACAAGTTCGACTACGGCCTGCGCCTGCCGATCACGAATCAGAAGATCACCGAAGGCCGTCCGCTCCAGCGCGGCGATGTCGTCGTGTTTCGCTATCCGAAGGACGAATCGGTCGATTACATCAAGCGCGCGGTCGGCCTGCCGGGCGACACGGTCGCGTATCAGGACAAGAAGCTGACGATCAACGGCCAGCCGGTGCCCGAGGCGGCGCTGCCCGACTACTTCGACGAAGAGCGGATGAACTATGCGAAGCAGTTCGAGGAAACGCTCGGCGCGCGCAAGAACGCGATCCTGAACAATCCGGCGGTGCCGCCGTTCGTGATGGGTGCGGACGATTATCCGTATCGCGACAACTGCCAGTACGACAGCCGCGGCGTCGTCTGCAAGGTGCCGCCCGGCCACTATTTCATGATGGGCGACAACCGCGACAACAGCGCCGACAGCCGCTATTGGGGCTTCGTGCCGGACAAGAACATCGTCGGTCGCGCGTTTTTCATCTGGATGAACTTCAGTGAACTGAAACGCATCGGCTCGTTCAACTAGGCCGTGCTTCGAACGTTGCAACACGCCGCGCGCGGGCTGCGCGACGTGTTGCCGAATGACTTCAAGAACCGGCGGCAACACCGCCTCATCACGCCTTTTCGCGCCCGGCTGCGTTTCCCGACCGAAGCGGCGCCCGCGTTATACTCCTGTCCATGCCCCTATCCCAGTTGGAAAGCCGGCTGCGCTACGAATTTCGCAATGCGGAATTGTTGCGCCAGGCTTTGACCCATCGCAGTCATAGCGCCACGCATAACGAACGGCTCGAGTTTCTCGGCGATTCCGTTCTGAATTGCGCGGTGGCTGCTCTTTTGTTCCAGCGTTTCAGCAAGCTGGATGAGGGTGACCTGTCGCGCGTGCGGGCGAACCTCGTCAAGCAGCAGTCGCTCTACGAAATTGCTCAGGCCCTCAATATCTCCGACGGCTTGCGGCTCGGCGAGGGCGAGCTGCGCAGCGGCGGGTTCCGAAGACCGTCGATCCTCGCGGACGCATTCGAAGCCATCATCGGGGCGGTGTTCCTCGATGGCGGCTTCGAAGCCGCCCAAGGGGTCATCAAGCGGCTCTACATCCCGATTCTCGACCACATCGATCCGCGCACGCTCGGCAAGGACGCGAAGACGCTGCTGCAGGAGTATCTGCAGGGCCACAAGATCGCGCTGCCGACCTATACCGTCGTCGCGACGCATGGTGCGGCGCACAATCAGCAATTCGAAGTCGAATGCACGGTGCCGAAGCTGGACGTGAAGGTGTCCGGCTCCGGCGCGAGCCGCCGCGCGGCCGAGCAGGCCGCCGCGAAGAAGGCGCTCGACGAGGTGCTGGCAGCCGCGCCGATGCTCGCCGCAAAGCCGAAGCGCTCGAAGAGCGCGCGCGGCGCGAAGCATGTGGAGCCGGAGATCGTGCCGGGCGTGAAGGGCGTGCAGGAGGCGCTCGATTTGCGTTCCCCGGATCGCAGGGAGCGCGGCGCGAACCGCGTGGCGGGCGACGAACCCAAGCGCGCGGACCCGAATGCCGTCGACGCGAAGCCCGCCGATGCAAGGCCGGCCGATATGAAGGCGGCCGAGTCGAAGCCCGCGGATCAGAAGGCCGCCGAGGCGCCCTCCACCGAAGCGAGAGTGCCGGCCGAGTCGAAATCTACCGAGATGAAAACCGTCGAAGCGAAATCCGGCGCGCATGCGAGCGCCGCTTCGTCCGACGGGCTCGCGCAGGCCGACGATGCGGCCGCTCGTGCGCCCGTCGCGGTCATCCGCGCCGCGCACGTCGAGCACTCGGCCGACAAGGCCGAGCCGCGCGCGGCAAAGCCGGTCGACAGGCCCGCTTCGGCAGCGGACAAAGCGGACAAGCCGTCGTCGGACAAGACGCCGGAAAAAGGCCCGGACAAGGCGCAGGCACTGGATAAGGCTCAGGTCCAGGAACCCGAGAAGGCGCAGGACAAGTCGTCCGATCCTGTTTCCGCGAAGGCATCCGACAAGGCGCCGGATAAGCCCGACGCCGCCGCGCGCGTCGCTGCGGGAACGGCCGACCGGCCGCCGCGTGCCCGCGACGCATCACTGGCGCCGCCGTCCGCAGCCGAGCCCGATCTGGCCGCCGCGCCCGTGCGCGTCGCCGATGCAGGTCATTGACATCGTTCCAATCGACATCGCGGCCGCGCACGGATGTGCGGCCGCTTCCGAACCCAGCAGCAACCTGATATGAACGCACCCGCTCCCACCGGTTTCCGTTGCGGCATGATCGCGATCGTCGGTCGTCCGAACGTTGGCAAGTCGACGCTGATGAACGCGCTCGTCGGCCAGAAGATCAGCATCACATCGCGCAAGGCGCAGACGACCCGCCACCGGATCACCGGTATCCGCACGCTCGACGACGCGCAGTACATCTTCGTCGACACGCCCGGCTTCCAGACGCGCCACAGCACGGCGCTCAACCGGTCGCTGAACCGCGCGGTGACGTCGACGCTGACGTCGGTCGACGCGATCCTGTTCGTGATCGAGGCGGGCCGCTTCGGTCCCGACGACCAAAAGGTGCTCGACCTGATTCCGCCCGGCACGCCGACGCTCCTCGTCGCGAACAAGCTCGACCGCGTGTCGGACAAGGACACGCTGTATCCGTTCTTCCAGAAGATGGGCGCGCTGCGCGAGTTCGCGGAGATCGTGCCGCTGTCCGCGAAGCATCCGGAAGACATCCTTCGGCTGACGGACACAATCAAGCCATATCTGCCGGAAGGCGAACCGATCTACGGCGAGGACGACCTGACCGACCGCAGTTCGCGTTTCCTCGCGGCCGAGATCCTGCGCGAGAAGGTGTTCCGCTGGACGGGCGACGAGCTGCCGTACACGAGCACCGTCGTCATCGACAAGTTCGAGGAGGAGGGGCGCCTCACGCGCGTGTTCGCGACGATCCTCGTCGAGCGCGATTCGCACAAGGCGATGGTGATCGGCAAGAAGGGTGCGAAGCTCAAGCAGATCAGCACCGAGGCGCGGCAGGACATGGAGAAGCTGTTCGACGGTCCCGTCTATCTCGAGACCTTCGTCAAGGTGAGGAGCGGCTGGGCCGACAACGAAGCGGGGCTGCGCGCCTATGGGTACGAATGACGGAACGTCCGATGTCGGGATGACCGACGAGGCCGACGCCGATCCGCAACCGCCAGCCGCGCAGCCCGTGCCGGGCGCGCAGGCCGCGCCCGGTGCCGGCAAGCCGCTGCGCAAGCCGCGCCGCGCCGCCGCGCGCACGTCCGAGTTCCGGATCGCCGAGCAGCCGGCGTTCGTGCTGCACAGCCATCCGTATCGCGAGACGAGCCTCGTCATCGACGTGCTGACGCGCGATCACGGCCGCATCGCGCTCGTCGCGAAGGGCGCGAAGCGCCCGCATTCGGCGCTGCGCGGCGTGCTGCAGACGTTCCAGCCGCTGTCGCTGTCGTGGTCCGGCAAGTCCGAGCTGCGCACGCTGACGGGCGCCGAATGGGTGGGCGGCATGCTGCCGCTCGCGGGCGACGCGCTGTTGTGCGGCTTCTACGTGAATGAGCTGCTCGTCAAGTTCTGCGCGCGCGAGGATCCGCATCCTCCGCTCTTCAAGCACTACCTCGTCACGCTCACGCGCCTCGCGCACGGCGAGCCGCCCGTGCAGGTGTTGCGTTCGTTCGAGCGCGTGCTGCTGCGCGAGACGGGCTATGCGATGTCGCTCAAGCGCACGGTCGCGCGGCGCTCGGTCGAGCCCGACAAGCTCTACGTGTTCGATCCGGAGCGTGGCGTGCGCGACGCGGGCGACGACATACCGTCGCACTGGCCGGTGATCGCGGGCCAGACGTTGCTCGACATGGAAGAGGACGATTACCATCGGGCGCAGACCGTCGCGCAAAGCAAGACGCTGATGCGCTTCCTGCTCAACACCTATCTGGGCGGCACGCCGCTCGCCACGCGTCAGATCCTGATCGACCTGCAAAACCTATGAGCTTCTTCCTGACCTCGCCGACCGCCATCGAACTGGGCGTCAACATCGACCACGTCGCGACGCTGCGCAACGCGCGCGGCACCGCGTATCCGGATCCCGTGCGCGCGGCGCTCGCCGCCGAGGACGCGGGCGCCGACGCGATCACGCTGCATCTGCGCGAAGACCGCCGGCACATCGTCGACGCGGACGTGCGCACGCTGCGTCCGCTCCTGAAGACGCGGATGAACCTCGAATGCGCGGTGACGCCGGAGATGCTCGACATCGCGTGCGAGATCCGTTCGCACGACGCGTGCCTCGTACCGGAGAAGCGCTCGGAGCTGACGACGGAGGGCGGCCTCGATGTCGTCGGCCATTTCGATGCGGTGCGTGCCGCATGCAAGCAGCTCGCGGACGTCGGCGCGCGCGTGTCGCTCTTCATCGATCCGGACGATGCGCAGATCCGCGCCGCGCACGAGACGGGCGCGCCCGTGATCGAGCTGCACACGGGGCGCTACGCGGACGCGCACGACGAGGCCGAGCAGCACCGCGAGTTCGAGCGGATCGCGGCGGGCGTCGACGCGGGCATTGCACTCGGGTTGAAGGTGAACGCGGGCCACGGGCTCCACTACACGAACGTGCAGGCGATCGCCGCGCTGCCCGGCATCGCCGAGCTGAACATCGGCCACGCGATCGTCGCGCACGCGGTGTTCGTCGGCTGGGACAACGCGGTGCGCGAGATGAAGGCGATCATGGTCGCGGCGCGCGTCGCCGCGCTGCACGGCGGCCGCTGACGCGCATGGCGATCTACGGCATCGGCACCGACCTCGTTCAGGTGAGTCGCGTCGCCGCCGTGCTCGAGCGCACGGACGGCCGCTTTGCCGAGAAGGTGCTCGGGCCCGACGAACTGCGCGTCTTTCACGCGCGGCGCGCGCGCTCCGAGGCGCGCGGCATCGCGTTTCTCGCGACGCGCTTTTCCGCGAAGGAAGCATTTTCGAAGGCGATCGGCCTCGGCATGCACTGGCCGATGACGTGGCGCGCGCTGCAAACGCTCAACAGGCCGAGCGGCGAGCCGTACGTCGTCGCGTCGGGCGAGCTCGCCGCATGGCTCGACGCGCGCCGCATCACCGCGCGCGTGACGGTCAGCGACGAGCGCGACTACGCGGTGACGTTCGTCGTCGCCGAGGCGCCCGACGATGTCGTCGCCGCGCGCTCGGGCGCCGCTTCCTGATCCATTCTCCGCAAGGACGCTGATTCGATGAAACTGACCCCCGGTCCGGTAATGCTCGACGTCGCCGGCACGACGCTCACGCGCGACGATGCGCGCCGTCTCGCGCACCCGCAGACGGGCGGCGTGATCCTGTTCGCGCGCCACTTCGAGAGCCGCGCGCAGCTCGTTGGGCTGACCGACGCGATCCGCTCGATTCGCGATGACATCCTGATCGCGGTCGACCACGAAGGCGGGCGCGTGCAGCGCTTTCGCACCGACGGCTTCACGGTGCTGCCGGCGATGCGCCGGCTCGGCGAGCTATGGGACAAGGACGTGCTGCACGCGACGAAGGCGGCGACCGCGGTCGGCTACGTGCTCGCGTCCGAGCTGCGTGCGTGCGGCGTCGACATGAGCTTCACGCCCGTGCTCGATCTCGATTACGGCCGCTCGAAGGTGATCGGCGATCGCGCGTTCCATCGCGATCCGCGCGTCGTCGCGCTGCTCGCGAAGAGCCTCAACCACGGGCTCGCGCTCGGCGGAATGGCGAACTGCGGCAAGCATTTTCCCGGCCACGGTCATGCGGAAGCCGACTCGCACGTTGCACTGCCGATCGATGACCGTCCGCTCGACGAGATCCTCGCGAACGACGCCGCGCCGTACGACTGGCTCGGGCTGTCGCTCGCGGCCGTCATTCCGGCGCACGTGATCTACACGCAGGTCGATTCGAAGCCGGCGGGCTTTTCGCGCGTGTGGCTGCAGGACGTGCTGCGCGGCCGGCTGCGCTTTCCGGGCGCGGTGTTCAGCGACGATCTGTCGATGGAGGCGGCGCGCGAAGGCGGCACGCTCGCGCAGGCGGCGCAGGCCGCGCTCGAAGCGGGCTGCGACATGGTGCTGATCTGCAATCAGCCGGACGCCGCGGAACGTGTGCTGGACGAACTGCGCGCCACGATGTCGCGCGAATCGCTGCAGCGGATCAAGCCAATGCGGCCGCGCGGCAAGGCGCTCAAGTGGAGCAGGCTGATGCGCGAGCCGCGCTATCTGTGCGCGCAGGAACTCCTGCGCAGCACGTTCGCGTAACGCGGACGGGCGAGGAGGGTGGTGCGCAGCCGCCCTCGCGTCGACGTCAACTGATCTTCATGCGCTGCAGCTTGTTGTAGAGCGTCTTCGGGCTGATGCCGAGGAGCGTCGCCGCCCGGTGGCGCGTGCCGCCGACCGCATCGAGCGTCGCGCGGATCAGCAGGTCCTCGACGTCGGCGAGCGGCGTGCCCACGCGCACCTGCACGCTGCTGCCGTTCAGCGCCGTGCCGGGCTGCGGGTATGCGTCGCCCGCGCGCAGCGTCTCGACGAAATCGCCCGACTGGTCGTACGCGAGCCGTACGCGCTCATGCAATTCGCGCACGTTGCCCGGCCAGTCGTACGCGAGGCATTCGCGGATGAAGCCGGGCGCGATGCGCTTGTCGGTGATGTTCAGGCCCGCGGCGCGTGCGTCGCGGTTCAGGTCGTCGACGAATGCCTCGGCAATCCTGATCACGTCGTCGTCGCGCTCGCGCAGCGGCGGCAGGCCGATCGAGGCGGCGTCGAGGCGCAACCACAGATCCTCGCGCAGCGTGCCGTTCGCGACCGCTTCGCGCGCCGGGCGGCGCGTCGTCGCGATCAGCCGGAAGTCGCTCGCGATCTCGGTCGTGCCGCCGACGCGCATGAAGTTCTGCGAATCGAGCGCGCGCAGCAGCGCCTCCTGCAGCGAAAGCGGCAGCGTGGTGATTTCCTCGAGGAACAGCGTGCCGCCGCTTGCCTGCTCGAACAGGCCGGGATCGCGGCGCTCGACGCCCGTGTACGCACCGCGCTCGCGACCGAGCAGCATGCTCTCGATCGCGCGGCCGTTGGTTTCGATGTTGCGCGGCGACTGAACGGCCGCGCGGCAGTCGAACGCGACGAACGGGCCCTTGCGGCGGCGGCTCAGGTCGTGCAGCGTGCGCGCGGCCGTCTCCTTGCCCGTGCCGGGCTCGCCCCACAACAGCACCGCGGTTTCGGTGCGTGCGTTGTGCTCGATCATGTCGTAGACGTGCTGGATTGCGTCGCTGCACCCGACGAGCGAGCCGAAGCGGCCGAGGCGGCGCAGCGACGCGCGCAGCGCCTGCACTTCCTCGATCAGCTCGTACGGGCGCGGGATCCGCGCGAGCAGGCTGCGCAGCCGCGGGATGTTGACGGGCTTCAGCAGATAATCCCAGACGCCATGCCGCAATCCTTCGATCGCGCTTTCGACGGTCGCGTTGCCGGTCAGGACGATCACCGGCAGCGAGCCGTTCGGCTGTTGCTGCGGCAGGTTCTGCAGCAAGTCGAAGCCGCTGCCGTCGGGCAGGTTCAAGTCGACGAGGACGACGTCGGGAATCGAGCGGGCGAGTGCGCCGCGCGCCTCGGCGAGCGATGTCGCCGTATCGACCGAGAACCCGTCCGCGGCGAGGAGCGCGGTCAGGCCGGATAAGCTATTGGGATCGTCTTCGACAATCAGGGCGTGTGGCATGGTGTGCGCGAGTTGAAAAGCCGGTCCATCGGCCGGACCGGCATACAGCCCCCATTTCGGGATGAGAAATGAATTTTATGCCCCATCGCGCACTTGGCGTACAGTATTTATTATCGACTATAAAACAGTTACGGATGATACAAATTGAATCCCGTCAGGGTTTCCTCGATGCATTGTTTATGATGTGGTGCCTTTATGCAATAAGCGACGTCGAATAAACAAAAAGCGCCCTTCGGGGCGCTTTGTCCGGCCTGCTCGCGCAAACGTTTTTTATGCGCGGCTGCGATACTCGTTCGTACGCGTGTCGATTTCGATCTTGTCGCCGGTGCTGCAGAAGAGCGGCACTTGCAGCTCGAAGCCCGTCGAGATCTTCGCGTTCTTCAGCACCTTGCCCGACGACGTATCGCCCTTGACGGCCGGCTCCGTGTACGTGATCTCGCGCACGAGGATCGTCGGCAGTTCGACCGAGATTGCCTTCTCGTTATAGAACACGACTTCGCACGTCATGCCGTCTTCGAGGTAATTGAGCGCGTCGCCCATCATTTCCGCTTCGACTTCGAACTGGTTGTAGTCGGCGTCCATGAACACGTACATCGGGTCGGCGAAGTACGAGTACGTCACTTCCTTGCGGTCGAGCACGACGACGTCGAACTTGTCGTCCGCCTTGTAGACCGATTCCTGGCCTGCGTTGGTCAGCAGGTTCTTCAGCTTCATCTTGACGACGGCGGCGTTGCGGCCCGACTTGTTGTATTCGGCCTTCGAGACGACCCATGCGTCGTTGCCGACCATCACGACGTTGCCTACGCGGAGTTCCTGTGCGGTTTTCATAACTAAAACTATCCTGAACGAGAGAAATTTCCTGAGCGATGCTCAACGGCTAACGGCGCAAGCGGGCTCGATCCGGCAGCCCGGGCGGCCGCGTGCGCGATCCGCCGTGGCCGGAACTGGCGGCCCCTTTATCCTGGAGCGTCGCGCCGAAAACGGACGCGCTTGCGCGGTCGTCCATTGGATAACCGTTTATTTTAACTGAGTTTTTGCAAAATTCGCCAGATTTCCGGCGAGGTCGCCGACGGCCGCGAGCTCGTCCGCCCAGCTCGCCGCGCGCGCGGCGAGCGCTGCGCGGTGCCGCCAGAAGTCGGCCCAATCGGGCGCGCCGGAACCGTTCCAGGCGTGCCAGAAGCGCTCGGTCGCCGCGCGCGTCGCGTGATCGACGCGCGCGGTGAAGTGCGCGAGCGCCGCGTCGAGCTTCGGCAGGTGCGCGTCGTCGGCCTGCGGGTAGATCTGCCAGACGAACGGCCGGCGCGCCCATTGCGCGCGGACGAACGAATCCTCGCCGCGCACGAAGTTCACGTCGCTCGCCCACAGCAGCAGATCGTAGTCAGGCTGGGCGACGAACGCGAGGCCGTGCGCGGCGACGCTGCCGCGCTCCGCGTGCGCGCCTGCGCCGAATGCGCCGAATGCGCCGACGCCGAAGAAGCGCGCGATGCTCGCCGAGATGCGGCCTTCCGGCACCAGCAGCACGACCGGCTCGCGGCCGTCGCGCCATTGCTCGAGCAGTGCGTCGAGCGCCGGATTCTCGTACGCGAAGAGCGACGCGACGGTCGCGTCCGGGCCCGGCATCGGCGCGCCCGCGACCTTTTGCCACCACGTGCGGCGTGCGTCGTCGTTCGCTTCGAATGCGAGCCGGCGCGCGTCGAGGTCGCGCTCCTTCAGCACGCCGCCCGTGCCGGGCCCGAGGCCGGGGAAGTAGAACGTCTTCGTCAGCGGATAGCGCGGATGCGGCGACGGCCGCAGATGGAAGTCGCAGACCCAATCCTCGGCGCTCAGGTATTCGAGATTGATCCACACGGGCGGCCGCGCGCGGCGCGCCATCGCGGCGACGTACGCGCCCGGCAGCTCGCACGCGAACGCCTCGATCACGACGTCGGCGATCTCGAGCGTGTCGCCCGCATGCGCGGGCGCGCGCCAGTGCTCGACGACGATGCCGTCGATGGTCTGGCGCGCGGCGTCGGGCCGTGCGGCCGGCTGCAGCCGCGCGAGCGTCGTGAGATCGTCGACGAAGATCCGCACCTGCCAGCCGTGCTCGGCCGCGAGCTGGCGCGCGAGACGCCAGCACACGCCGATGTCGCCGAAGTTGTCGACGACCGCGCAGAAGATATCGCACGCGATCGGGCCCGACGCGTCTTGCGGCGTGCGAACGGCGGCAGTGGCGGAAGCGGGCGGTGCGAGCGGGGCGGACGACGTCATCGGAGCGGTGAAAGCAGGGCGAGATGGGAGCAAACCGGAAAGCAAACGGGGCGCGGCAGGGCTGCCGCGGCGATCGCGCCGCGAACGCGCGCGGCGAATGCTCTAAACTGGCGATTCTAAATGACCTTGTTCGCGCGCGCCGCTCGCGCCCGGATTGAGCATGACATCCCCCGACGCACCCGAATCTCCTTTCGAACCCAAGCCGACCCTCGCCCAACTGCCGCACCTGCCGGGCGTCTACCGTTACTACGACACGCAAGGCGCGGTGCTGTATGTCGGCAAGGCGCGCGATCTGAAGAAGCGCGTGTCGAGCTACTTCACGAAAACGCAGCTATCGCCGCGGATCGCGATGATGGTCACGCGCATCGCGCGCATCGAGACCACGGTCACGCGCTCGGAAGCCGAGGCGCTGCTGCTCGAGAACAACCTGATCAAGGCGCTCGCGCCGCGGTACAACATCCTGTTTCGCGACGACAAGTCGTATCCGTACCTGAAGCTGACCGGCCACACGTTCCCGCGAATGGCGTACTACCGCGGCGCGGTCGACAAGAAGAACCAGTATTTCGGGCCGTTTCCGAGTGCCTGGGCGGTGCGCGAAAGCATCCAGATCCTGCAGCGTGTGTTCCAGCTTCGGACCTGCGAGGACTCGGTGTTCAACAACCGCACGCGTCCGTGCCTGCTGCACCAGATCGGCCGCTGCTCGGCGCCGTGCGTCGGCGCGATCGGCGAAGAGGACTACGCGCGCGACGTCGGCAACGCGTCGCGCTTCCTGCTCGGCCGGCAAGGCGAGGTGATGGGCGAGCTCGAGCGGAAGATGCACGCGTTCGCCGCCGAGCTGAAGTTCGAGCAGGCGGCGCTCGTGCGCAACCAGATGAGCTCGCTCGCGAAGGTGCTGCATCAGCAGGCGATCGACGTCGGCGGCGACAGCGACGTCGACATCCTCGCCGTTGTCGCGCTGGGCGGCCGCGTGTGCGTGAATCTAGCGATGGTGCGCGGCGGGCGGCATCTCGGCGACAAGGCGTATTTTCCGACGCACGTCGAGAGCGCGCTTGCGCTCGCCGGCGAAGCGGGCGCGGAAGCGGACACCGACGCGGGCCGTGAAGCGGGAGGCGAAGCGCACACCGGAGCGCACACCGAAGCGGACGCGCAGGCCCGGCTCGCCGGCGAAACGGCGGCGGCCGCCGGGCGCGCGAGCGGCGGCGCGGCAGCGCATGCGGGCGCGAGCGCGAGCGCGGACGAGAACGTCGACGAAAACACCGAAGGAAGTGCGGAAGCGGACCTCGACGCGGCGAGTGCCTTCGAAGCCACCGTACCGTCCGAAATCGACGACGGCGCCGCGTCGCAGGAAGCCGAGCCCGGCACCGCGTCGCTCGAAACCGAAGTGCTCGAAGCGTTCATCGCGCAGCACTATCTCGGCAACCGGGTGCCGCCGATTCTCGTCGTGAGCCACGCGCCCGCGAACCGCGAGCTGATCGATCTGCTCATCGAGCAAGTGGGGCACAAGGTGGCGGTCGTGCGGCAGCCGCAGGGTCAAAAGCGCGCGTGGCTCACGATGGCCGAGCAAAACGCGCGCCTCGCGCTCGCGCGGCTGTTGTCCGAGCAGGGCTCGCAGCAGGCGCGCACGCGCTCGCTTGCCGACGTGCTCGGCTACGAGAGCGACGATCTCGGGCTGCTGCGGATCGAATGCTTCGACATCAGCCACACGATGGGCGAGGCGACGCAGGCGTCGTGCGTCGTCTATCACCACCACAAGATGCAGTCGTCCGAGTACCGCCGCTACAACATCACGGGCATCACGCCCGGCGACGACTACGCGGCGATGCGCCAGGTGCTCACGCGCCGCTACGAGAAGATGGTCGAGGAGGCGGCCGCCGAAGCGTCGGCCGACGCGGCGGCCGGCATCGACGGCAACGCGGTGCATGCGGCCGCGTCGGCCGGGGGGCTGCCGAACATCGTGCTGATCGACGGCGGCCGCGGCCAGGTCGAGATCGCTCGGCAGGTGTTCTCCGAGCTCGGGCTCGACATCTCGATGCTCGTCGGCGTCGCGAAAGGCGAGGGGCGCAAGGTCGGGCTCGAGACGCTGATCTTCGCCGACGGCCGCGCGCCGCTCGAGCTCGGCAAGGAGAGCGCCGCGCTGATGCTCGTCGCGCAGATCCGCGACGAGGCGCACCGCTTCGCGATCACCGGCATGCGTGCGAAGCGCGCGAAGACGCGCCAGACGTCGCGGCTCGAAGAGCTCGAAGGCGTCGGCGCGAAACGCCGGCAGCGGCTGCTCGCGCGCTTCGGCGGCCTGCGCGGCGTCGTCGCGGCGAGCGTCGACGAGCTCGCGAGCGTCGACGGCATCTCGCGCGCGCTCGCCGAGCAGATCTACCGACAGCTTCACTGAGCGTCGGGCCATCCGTGCCGCCTCGGCCGGCAAGCCGGGCGGCGCGGCCCGCGCCGGGCGCTTCGCCGGGCGCTTCGCTTGTGGCGGCGCGGGTGACGCGGCACAATGGCAAATCCTTCAATCGTGTCGCGTGCCATGCCGTTCAACTTCCCGATTTTCCTGACGTGGGTGCGAATCGTGCTGATTCCGCTCGTCGTCGGCGTGTTCTATTTGCCGGACGCGATGCTGAGCGCCGACCATCGCAACCTGGCGGCGGCGGTGATCTTCATTCTCGCCGCGCTGACCGACTGGTTCGACGGCTATCTCGCGCGCAAGTGGAACCAGACGTCGGCGTTCGGCGCGTTTCTCGATCCCGTCGCCGACAAGCTGATGGTGACGGCGGCGCTCCTGATGCTCGTGCAGCTCGCGCGCATCGACGCGGCGATCGCGCTCGTGATCGTCGGCCGCGAAATCGCGATCTCGGCGCTGCGCGAATGGATGGCGCAGATCGGCGCGTCGAAGAGCGTCGCGGTGAATTCGCTCGGCAAGTTCAAGACCGCGTGCCAGATGGTCGCGATTCCGATGCTGCTGTACTACGGGCGGCTGCCGTTCGGCGGCGGCGTCGCGATCGACACGCGCGTATGGGGCGAATGGCTCATGTATCTCGCGGCCGTGCTGACGATCTGGTCGATGCTCTACTACATGAAGCTCGCGTGGCCGCAGATTCGCGAGCGCGGCGGTGCGGCGTGAACGCTTGAAACGCGTGCCCGGATCGCGCGTCGAAGCGGGCGATGACGCGATCGAAGAAAAAGGGTGCGAAAAACGCTTGACACATAAATCCTGTTTCACCATAATCTCGTTTCTCCACTGCGCGACGCCTGACGCAGTGCGGTGGATGAAGCAAAACGCGGGAGTAGCTCAGTTGGTAGAGCGCAACCTTGCCAAGGTTGAGGTCGCGAGTTCGAGACTCGTCTCCCGCTCCAGGTTTGAAAGCAGCGTTTTGCTTGGCGCGTTGTTCGGCAAACATGCAGATGCAGGACGATGCGGGAGTAGCTCAGTTGGTAGAGCGCAACCTTGCCAAGGTTGAGGTCGCGAGTTCGAGACTCGTCTCCCGCTCCAGAACAAGGGGAAGCCGAGCTTCCCTTTTTGTTTGATAGGCCCGACGGCCTTCAATCGAAATCTGTTGATCGTTGCAAGCCGGCCGGTTTCGCGACGTTTGGCAGTCCGCTTACGGCGCGATAGCAAAGCGGTTATGCAGCGGCCTGCAAAGCCGTGTAGGCCGGTTCGACTCCGGCTCGCGCCTCCAGAAAAAGCCCTGATTTATCAGGGCTTTTCTTTTTTCTGCTCCGCTCGATCCTTGTAAGGCAGTCGTCTAGAGTGGTACAAAGTCGCGTCTAACCAACCAAGAAACACCGCTGACCACCCGTAGATTGGCTAATTGGCAATCGAGGCGAGTGGACCGCGCATGGCGAACAAACGACTGCGGCCGTCAGGCACGTGGGAATACACAATCAAACGAGCAAAGCTTCGACCAAAGCCACTTTCGCGGACGTTCCAATCCGAGGAGGAGGGTGACGCATACGTTGTCCATTTCAACTTCGAGCGGGAGCGCACTTGGAGCCGATCCATTCGAATTCGCCCGCGCCGTCGGGCGGCGCGTCGACGTCGGCGTCGGCCAGACGACACGGCGGCCGTTTGCGCCGAATCTTCTTCGGCCATGACGGCTTGCGCGCGCCGTGGGGCGCGTTGCTGTTCGTCGGGATTTTCGTCGGCGCGATCGCGGGATTCGCGTTTGTCTCGCACCGGCTGTTGCCGATGCCCGCCGACGATCAGGCGTTGCCCGTCGCAAACGGCGCGGTCATGGAGGCCATGCAACTCGCTTCGGTTGCGCTCGCAACCATCGTGCTCGCGTGGATCGAGCGCCGCTCGCCGTTTTCCTATGGGCTGCAAGGCCGCGCGCGTGCGTCGCGCTTCGCGGCCGGCATCGCGTGCGGCTTCGCGGCGATTTCGGCGCTGGTATTCGTATTGTGGCAAGCCGGACTGCTGCGCTTCGACGCGCCGGCGATCCACGGCATCCGCGCGTGGGAATACGCGGCCGTCTGGGCCGTGATGTTCCTGATGACCGGGATCTTCGAGGAGTCGCTGCTGCGCGGCTACCTGCTCTATACGCTCGCGCGCTGGCTCGGCTTCTGGTGGGGCGCCGTGTTGCTGTCGGCGCTCTTCGGCGTGCTGCACGTCATCAGCCCGGACGAGTCGATCATGGGACTCGCGTCGGCGATGCTGTTCGGGCTCGTCTTCTGCCTGTCGCTCTGGTATACGGGGTCGCTCTGGTGGGCGATCGGCTTTCATGCGGCATGGGACTGGGGCGAATCGTATTTCTACGGCGCGCCGGACAGCGGCCGGCTTGTCGAGGGCGTGCGGCTGACCGCGCATCCCGTCGGCCATGCGCTGCTGAGCGGCGGGGCGGCCGGGCCCGAAGGCAGCGTGCTGGTTGTGCCGCTGCTCGTCGTCATCGTGCTTGCGATGTGGCGATGGTGGGGGCGCGGTGGGCGAGCTTCGCGGTTCGAGTGGCGCAGCGTCGGTGGCCGGGAAGCGCAGCGATAGATTCGGATGGCGGGATGCGCGGAGCGCGAAGCCGGCCGTCTTCAGCCGAATCGACAGGCGTGCCGATCGTGTGCAGGGCCCGCGCCGCGCTCGACCGACCGACTGGGGCGCGAATCTGTCGACTGGCACGCCTGTCGACATGCTCAGCGCGGCTCCGAGTGTGCCGCCGCGCCGACAGATGAATGCGCGCCTGTGTTCGGGCGTCGATCGTGACGCTCGGCGGCGATGCCGTCCGCTGTGCGGCCGGCATTGTCCGGATGCCTGACTTACTTGCCGAGCCGAGCCGCGTTCTCCCACGCGATGTCGACGAACACCCGGCACAGCGCCTCCATGCCTTTTGCATCCTCTTCGTCGAAGCGGCCGATCAGCGGGCTGTCGACGTCCCACACGCCGATCAACGCGCCGTCGCGCGCGACGAGCGGCACGACGATCTCCGACTGCGAGGCCGAATCGCAAGCGATGTGGCCGGGGAACGCGTGCACGTCGTGCACGAGCTGCGTGCTGCGCGTCTGCGCAGCCGTCCCGCACACGCCCTTGCCGAGCGGAATGCGCACGCATGCGGGCTTGCCCTGGAACGGGCCGACGACGAGCTCGCGGCCGTCGTGGAAATAGAAGCCGGCCCAGTTGAGGCCGTCGAGCGAGTGATAGACGAGCGACGAGAAGTTCGCCGCATTGGCGACGACGTCGGTTTCCGACTCGACGAGCGCGCGCGCCTGTGCGACGAGCGTTTCGTAGAGCGCGGGCTTCGACGACGGAAGGGCTTCGGAGAGCGCGAACATGAGCGATGTGACGTGACGGTTGAACGGCGGCCGCGCGCGGCCGTGGTGGCTTGCGCAGTCTACGGGAATTCGGCGTCGTGCGCGGCGTAACCGCGCGCGCGTTCCGGGTTCGAGCGCGCATGGCATCGGACGCCCGCATGCGCCCCTAATCGGGCTCGAGCGCGGCGAAGCGCTGCGCGAGAAAGTCGAGCAGCGCGCGCACGGATGGCAGCAGTCCGCGGCGCGACGCGAACACCGCATGCACGATCTCGCGCCGCGGCGCCCAGCTGGGCAGCAACTGCCGCAGCTCGCCGCGCGCGATCTGGTCGCGGACCATCATCGTCGGCAGCTGGACGACGCCGACGCCCGCAACGGCGGCCGCGCGCACCGCGAACATCCCGCGCGTGACGAGCCGCGGCCGATGGCGGATCGCCGCGTGTGCGCCGCCAGGGCCATGGAGATTCCACGCGTGCTCGTCCTGCGGCAGCCCGATCGCGAGGCTCGGCAGCGCGGCGAGATCGGCGGGCACGTGCGGCACACCGGTACGGTCGAGAAGCCGCGGGCTCGCGACAATGCACTGTCCGCGTTCGGCGAGCACGCGCAGCACGAGATCGCTGTCCTCGAGCGGTGGCGGCCGCACGCGCAGCGCGACATCGATTCCCTCGCCGACGACGTCGACGCGCCGATTGGTTTCCTCGAGATGGATCTCGACGAGCGGGCATTCGGCCATGAACGCCGCGATCATGTCGCCGACGAGCGTATCGAGCAGCGCGACGGGGCACGTCATTCGAACGATGCCGCGCGGCTCGGCGCGCATCAGCGCGACCGCTTCGTCGGCCGCATCCGCCTCGACGAGCATCGCGCGGCAATGCGTGTAATAGGTCTGCCCGACGTCCGTGACCGCGAAGCGGCGCGTCGAGCGCTGGATGACGCGCATGCCGATTCGCTCTTCGAGGAGCGCGATCCGCCGGCTGAGCTTCGACTTCGGCATGTTGAGCGCGCGCCCGGCGGGCGCGAAGCCGCCGTGGTCGACGACCTGGACGAAGTAGTAGAGATCGTTCAGATCCCGCATGATCTATCGTTCTCCAGATGGAACGCTGCGTGCGATTTGCGTAGGCTACCGAAGTTATCGTTCCGATTCTATCTTCTATCCATCGATTGAAGCGATCGCTTCGACCATGAACGAAAGGAGAGGAAGATGAAGAAAATCGTCGGCGTGTACAGCGCGCCTCGCTCGCATTGGGTCGGCGACGGCTTTCCGGCGCGGTCCCTGTTCAGCTACGACAGCCACGGCGCGCATCTGAGCCCGTTCCTGCTGCTCGATTACGCCGGCCCCGCACGCTTCGAGCCGACGACCCGCCGGCGCGGCGTCGGCGGGCATCCGCACCGCGGGTTCGAGACGGTGACGATCGTCTATCAGGGCGAAGTCGACCATCGCGATTCGACGGGCGCGGGCGGCCACATCGGTCCGGGCGACGTCCAGTGGATGACGGCGGCGGGCGGCATCCTGCACGAGGAATTCCATTCGGCGCAGTTCGCGCGCAACGGCGGCATGCTCGAGATGGTGCAGCTGTGGGTGAACCTGCCCGCGAAGGACAAGATGTCGGAGCCCGGCTATCAGACGCTCTTGAACGACAGCATCCCGTCCGTCGAGTTGCCCGACGGCGCCGGCCGCGTGCGGGTGATCGCGGGCGAGTTCGGCGGCCGTCGCGGGCCGGCGCGCACGCACACGCCGCTCGACGTGTGGGACGTGCGCCTCGAGCAAGGCGGCCGCGCGCGCTTTGGCGTCGACGAAGGCCGCACGCTCGCGCTCGTCGTGCTGCGCGGCACCGTGCTCGTGAACGGCGACGAAGTCGTGCGCGAAGCGCAGTTCGTGCAGTTCGCGCGGGACGGACGCGATGTCGAGATCGAGGCGAACAACGACGCGACGCTGCTGTGGCTGAGCGGCGAGCCGATCGACGAGCCGATCGTCGGCTACGGGCCGTTCGTGATGAATAGCGAAGCGGAGATCCGTCAGGCGGTCGACGATTTCAACAGCGGCCGCTTCGGCAAGATGAGCGCGTAAGCGCGGCGCCCCGCGACGAGCGGGGCTTTTTTCTATGCGCGGCTGTCGCGAACGAGTGCGCGTGTGCGGATGCTGCCGCTGACGAGCATCGGCGGTGCATCGGCATTGCGTTCGCGTTCGAGGCATAATCGACCATTGCGCGCTTTGCAGCAGCGCCGCCATTCATTCGGAATTTCGATCATGTCTTCATCCACGACCGCCGCTTCGTCCGTTATCGCCGGGGAGCCGTCGGCATCGCTCGAATGGCGCTGGAAGCCGTTCGATGCGCTGACGCCACAGGAAATCTACACGATCCTCGCCGCGCGCAGCGACGTGTTCGTCGTCGAGCAGAACTGCGTTTACCGCGACATCGATCATGCCGATTCCGACGCGTGGCACCTCGGTGCATACGACGCGCAAGGCCGTCTCGCGTGCTATCTGCGCGTGCTGCTGCCCGACGCGACGGAGCCGGACATCCGGATCGGCCGCGTGCTGACGACGCAGCCGTTTCGCGGAATGGGTCTTGGCAACGCGATGCTCGCGGCCGCGCTCGAGCGCATTCGCGCGCAATGGCCCGACACGCCGATCAGCCTGCACGCGCAGGCGCATTTGCAGAAGTTCTACGGCGCGTTCGGTTTCGCGCCCAGTTCGGACGTGCACGACGAAGACGGCATTCCGCACGTGTGGATGCGTTCGCCCACGCGATGAACGCCGCGCCGAACCCGCCGATGCGGCATGCGGGTTCGGTGCGCATCGCGTTCGTCAGGACGTCGGGCGGGCGGCGCGGGCGCGCGCGAGTTCGGCGCGCGCCGACCGCTCGTCGGCCAGCCGGCCGCGTGCGGACAGCCGCATCCAGTGCCGCAGCGCGATCAGCGCGCCGATCACGCTCATCATCGAGCCGGGAATCCACAGCAGCAGCCCGCCGATCTGCTGGTCGCGCAGCGGGCTCAGCCACGTGAACGCGCGTCCGCAGATCGAATAGATCGGATACAGCTCGTGCGGCGTGAAGAAGATCAGCGCGCCGAGCAGGATCTGCGGCGGGATCGCCGCGACGGCGATCAGGATGCGCCGCCCCGGCGCGAGCCGCGCGGGCGGCGCGGGACGCGGATCGACGACGAGCCACCAGAACAGCAGTCCGTCGATCACCATGCTCCAGTTCATCACGCGGTAGAGCCGCCAGTCGAGCATCGCGACGAAGTGGATCGGCGACAGCAGCCAGAAATAGATCAGGCCGACGAACAGCACGACCGCGACGACCGGATTAAACACGATGTCGAGCGTTGCGCGCACGATCGGCTGCGCGAGCGCGGGGCGCACGAAGCGGCGCCGCCACGCGAACGGGATGCCCGCGCGGATCGCCGCGCCGGGATACGACAGCGCAATGAAGAACGGCCCGAGGTGATGCAGCACCAAGTGCTGCGCGCGGTGCATGAAGAACTCGTGCTCGAAGAAGTAGTCGAGCCGCGTGTGCAGCGCGACGTAGAGCGCCGTCAGCCCGAGCCAGAACGAGAACTGCCGCAGCGGCGACACCTTCGCCTTGCGCGCGCCGCGCGCGAACAGCACGCCGGCCGCGAGCACCGCGATCACGACGGTGGGCGACGGCTCCCACGGCTCGAGCCAGTACAGCAGGTTCATCGCGCGGGACTTACTTGGCGGTCGCGGGCGATTTCACGACGAACGGCGCGTCGAGCTTCTCGCCGTCGGAAAACTGCATGCGCAGATGCACGGTGTCGCCCGGCTTGATCGCGCGCTTCGGCGCTTCGAGCATGAAGTGATAGCCGCCCGGCGCGATGTCGACCTTGCCGCGCGCGGGGATCGTCAGCTTGTCGACCATCTCCATCTTCTGCGTCGAGCCGCTCGACACGGTCTGATGCAGCATCGTCATGCCGTACTCGGGACTCTCGACCTCGACGAGGTCGATCGGCTTGTCGCTCGCGTTGACGAGCGTCACGTAGCCCGCGGCGGGCAGCTTGTTCGGCAGCCAGCGCACCCATGCGTTTTGCGCGCTGATCGAAGCGGCGCCGGCGGCATAGGCGTGCAGACTGAGCGAGAGGGCAGCGAGCGCGGCGAGGGATTTGAGTTTGAGCGTCATCGGCTAGGCGGTAAGTGAGTTCCGGTTCAGGAACGGTTGACGATGATCCGGCGCAGATCGGCGGCGATCGCGTCGGGGGAATCCTGATCGGTCGCGAGCAGGCGCGCGCGGCCTTGTGCATCGAACATATAGACGGCAGAGCTGTGCGTGACCTCGTAATTGCCGTTCGGATCGCGCTTTTCCATCTGATACGCGACGCGGTAGCGCTTCGCGAGCGACTCGATCTGCCGCTCGCTGCCGGTGAGGCCGTACGCATGCTCGGCGTCGAATGCGCCGACGTAGTCGCGCATCGCGGCCGGCGTGTCGCGCGCCGGGTCGACCGACACGAACAGAATGCGCACGTCGTTGCGCGCATCGGGACCGAGCAATGCGAGTACCTGCATCAGGCGCGCCATCGTCTCGGGGCACACGTCCGGGCAATGCGTGTAGCCGAAGTAGACGAGGGCGGCGCGGCCGCGGAACGCGGAGGCGTCGATCGGCTTGCCGTCTTCGCCCGTGAGCGAGAACGTCAGGTCAGGCAGATGGCCCGTCACGTTCGCGAGGCGCCAAGGTTCGCCGCGCGGCGTGCAGCCGGCGAGCGCGGCCGCCGCCGCGCACGCTGCGGCGAAGCGGATCACGCGCGCGCGGCGGGCGGAAGCCGGCGATGCGGCGCGCGTGCGCGCCGCGAAAAGGGGAAACGGCATCGGCGAATTCGGTTCGAAGCAATCGTGCGCGACGGCGACGCGCGGCGGTCTCGGGCTCGATCGCGGCGCGTGGCGCGGACGCCGTGGATGCCGCATCGATCGCGCCGCGCCTCCGGCGCATTGCCGCGTCGCGGCCCGTGCGCCCCGTCCGGCTGCGCGCCGCGAGCCTGGCGCCGCGGCGGATCGGCGTCGCGCTGTTTCTGTTAGCGGTTGCGACTGTAGCGCAATTTGATCGGGATCGTCTTTTCGAAACGCGCGCGGTGCACCGAACCGGGGCAAAATGTCGCAGCAATGCGCATGCGTCGGCCGCGCGTCGCAGGCCCGCGCTTTTGTTCATCCTGCACGAGGCGCGGTAAGATGCGCACATTCGCCCGGCGGGCGCGCCCGCCGGCAGCCATTCTCATCAGCGAATCGATGCAATCCATCCCGCTTTCCCTTCCCCTGACCCGCACCGCGTTCTTCTTCGATTTCGACGGCACGCTCGTCGACCTCGCGCCGACGCCCGACGCGATCCAGGTGCCGCCCGACGTGCCCGCGCTCGTCGACGAGCTGCGGCGGCTGGCGCACGGCGCGGTTGCGATCGTGTCGGGGCGCGGCATCGACAGCATCGACGCGTTCCTCAAGCTGCCCGATCTGCCCGTGGCCGGCCTGCACGGCGCCGAGCGGCGCGACGCCAACGGCGACACGCAGCGGATCGGCTTCGACGATCCGCGTCTGCTGCGCATCGAGCGCGAGCTCGCGGCGGTCGTCGACCGGCATCCGGGCATGCTGCTCGAGATCAAGGGCGCGGCGCTCGCGCTGCACTTTCGCAACGCGCCCGAGCGCGAAAGCGCCGCGCGTGCGGCGGCGGAGCGGCTCGTCGCCGATTATCCGGACGCATATGTGCTGCAGCCGGGCAAGATGGTGTTCGAGATCAAGCCGAAGGGCGTCGACAAGGGGCGCGCGGTCGCCGCGTTCCTGAACGAGCCGCCGTTCGCCGGCCGCATGCCGGTGTTCGCCGGCGACGATCTGACCGACGAGCAGGGCTTCGCCGTCGTCAATGCGAACGGCGGGCTGTCGATCAAGGTCGGCGCGGGCGACACGACGGCGCGCGCGCGAATCGATTCGGTCGCCGCGTTCCGCGAGCAGCTCGCGCGCTGGATCGACGCGGGGCGCGCGTCGGCATGAGTCGTCTCATCATCGTCTCGAATCGGGTCGCGCCGATCTCGGAGGGGGAGCCGGCCGCGGGCGGCCTCGCGATCGGCGTCTACGACGCGCTGAAGGAAACGGGCGGCATGTGGTTCGGCTGGAGCGGCGAGGTGGCCGCGTCCGGTGCGCCGCAGATCCGCGTCGAGGAGCACGGCCCTGTCACGTTCGCGACGATCGGCCTGTCGCGCCGCGACTACGATCAGTACTACCGCGGTTTTTCGAATGCGACGCTGTGGCCCGCGTTCCATTACCGCGCAGACCTGATCCAGTTCGACCGCCACGAGTTCGAAGGCTACTCGCGCGTGAACGTGTGGCTCGCGCAGCAGCTCGTGCCGCTTTTGCGCGACGACGACGTGATCTGGGTGCACGACTATCACCTGATTCCGTTCGCGCGCGCGCTGCGCGCGGCGGGCGTGAAGAACCGGATTGGCTTCTTCCTGCACATTCCGTTTCCGGCCGCGCAGGTGCTCGTCAACGTGCCGCCGCATCGCGAGCTCGTCGAGGCGCTATGCTCGTTCGACCTGCTCGGCTTCCAGACCGAGACCGATCTTCGCGCGTTCTTCGAGTACGTTGAATACGAAGCGGGCGGCGCCGTCGATCGCACCGCGCGCACGGCGCGCGTCCACGCGTTCGGGCGCACGCTGCGCGCGGCCGCGTATCCGATCGGCGTCTATCCGGACGAGATCGCCGCGCTCGCGAAGGCGGGCGAGAACGGCCGCGCGGTGCGTTCGCTCGCGGCGTCGCTGCGCGGCCGGCAACTCGTGATGAGCGTCGACCGGCTCGATTATTCGAAGGGACTCGTCGAGCGCTTTCGCGCGTTCGAGAAGCTGCTCGAGCACGAGACGTCGTTTCGCAATCACGTGTCGTTCCTGCAGATCGCGCCATCGACGCGCGCCGACCTGCGCGCGTACCAGGACATCCGCCGGCAGCTCGAAGGCGAGTCGGGGCGCATCAACGGCCGTTTCGCGGAGCTCGACTGGGCGCCGATCCTCTACATCCACCGGCAGTACGAGCGCACGGTGCTCGCCGCGCTGTACCGGCTCGCGCGCGTCGGCTACGTGACGCCGCTGCGCGACGGGATGAACCTCGTCGCGAAGGAGTACGTCTCCGCGCAGGACCCGGACGATCCCGGCGTGCTCGTGCTGTCGCGCTTCGCGGGCGCCGCGTACGAATTGACGGGCGCGCTGATCGTCAATCCGATCGATATCGGCGGGATGGCCGACGCGTTGTCGCGTGCGTTGTCGATGCCGCTCGCCGAGCGGCGCGCGCGTCACGCCGACATGCTCGCCCGGCTGCGCGAGAACAACGTGTCGGTGTGGCGCGACAACTTCCTGCGGGATCTCGGGCGATAGGGCGCGGCGGCGCCGGCTGACGGCTGCTGCTTGCCGGTGTTCGGGGCAACGCGTTCGCGTGCGCAATGTGTGTCGAGAGCGAAATTTGCGAAGCCAGAGAGCCGGGACGCAACGTGCGAGAGGCGAAAGGCGAAAGGCCGGACATGGCGACTACTGGGCGCCGCGCCAATCGTTCATGGCGCGTGCGACGAAAAGGCCCGACCGGCATATGCCGGTCGGGCCTTTTTACTGTTGAAGCTCCGAGCTTGTCCATCTCGTGCCGATCGAGCCGAGCACTATCGGCTCGATCGGCACGCACCGCCGCCCGCGAGGCGCGCCGCACGGCACGCGACGTTACGCGACGCGCTCGTCGCCCGACGCCGACGAATCTTTGCCGCCGCGGCGCTCCGCCGGCGCGGGCAGGTGCCGGCCGTGCTGCTTCGCGAGCAGGTCGCGATAGAGGCCCGGGCGGCTGCACAGCACGTCGGGGCTGCCGTCGTCGATCACCTTGCCCGCGCTCATCACGATGATCCGGTCGAAGTTGCGCAGCGTCGACAGCCGGTGCGCGATCGCGATCACCGTGCGGCCCGTCATCAGCCGGTCGAGCGCTGCCTGGACCGCTTCCTCGGATGCGCTGTCGAGCGCCGACGTCGCCTCGTCGAGGAGCAGGATCGGTGCGTTCTTCAGGATCGCGCGCGCGATCGCGATCCGCTGACGCTGGCCGCCCGACAGCTTCACGCCGCGATCGCCGACGATCGTCTCGAAGCCTTCCGGCATCGCCTCGATGAACTCGGTGCAGCGCGCCTCGCGCGCGGCGGCGAGCACTTCCTCGTGCGTCGCGTCGGGGCGGCCGTACGCGATGTTCTCGTAGATCGACCGGTGAAAGAGCGAGATGTCCTGCGGCACGAGCGCGATCGACTGGCGCAGGCTCTCCTGCGTGATCGAGCCGAGGTCCTGGCCGTCGATCCGGATCGCCCCTTGCTGGATGTCATAGAAGCGCTGCAGCAGCGCGAGCACCGTCGACTTGCCCGCGCCCGACTTGCCGATCAGGCCGACGCGCTGGCCGGGTTCGATGTGCAGGTCGAAGTGGTCGAGGATCGACCGGCGGTGCGGATACGCGAACGTCACGCGCTCGAAGTCGACGCGGCCGCCGCGCGGCGCGAGCGCGACGGCGTCCGAGCGGTCGGGCATCCCGTGCGGCTCGAGGAGCGTCTTCACCGCTTCGGCGAGGCGCGCGACGTGCTGCGTGACGTCGACGAGCGCGACGGCGAGATCGCGCGTGCCGTGCAGGATCGTGAAGCCGAGCGAGCTGACGAGCACGATGTCGCCCGACGTCGCGCGGCCCTGGTCCCACAGCCACAGCGCCCAGCCGAGGAGGCCCGCCGACAGCATCGCGGTGATCACCGCGTGCAGCAGACGCAGCTTTTCCAGATAGAGCAGGCTCTGCTGGCGCGCGTCCATTTCGGCCTTGACGGTCGCGCCGAAGCGCTTTTGCTCGCGCAGCGTCATGCCGAACGCGCGCACGAGCCCCATGTTGCCGATCACGTCGACGAGTTCGCCGTCGACGGCCGCCGCCCTCGCGGCGAAGCGGTGGTGGCGCACCGAGCCGCGCCTCGCGAGCTTGAACAGCACGATCGCGAGCACGGCCGAGCACGACAGCAGGCCGAGCGCCATCAGCGGATTGACGACGATGATCATCAGGATCGCGCCCATCACCGCGATGCACGGCGGCAGCACGTTCCACGCCATCGTGTTCTCGGCCGTGTAGATCGCGTTCGACGTCGCCGTGATCCGGCTCGCGAGCGTGCCGGGCTGCTTCTCCGCATAGTAAGTCTGCGAGTGGCCGCTCAGATACTGGAACAGGTCGCGGCGCAGGTCGCCCGTCACCGCGACGAACGTGTGCGCGGCGACCCAGCCGCCGACGCGCCACAGCAGGTTGTCCGCGGCGATGAGGCCGACGAGGAGCGCGAACGCGCCCCAGAGCGGGCCCGGATGATGGCGGCCGGCGGCGAGCACGTCGATCAGGTGCTTGATCGCATATTGCGAGCCGAGCGCGCAGCCGACCGCCGCGAGCACGCTGACGAGCACGATGACGTGCGCGACGGGGTGCATCCGGATGTAGCGGAACAGAAACGCGAGCGGCCGATCGGCGTAGCTCGCGAGCTTCGCGTTGTAGACGTTGCGCTGGGCAGGGTTGAGAGCTTCCAAAATCAGTGCGTGTGGTGAAACGAGGGTTGAACGCCGCGCCCGAACGTCGCGCCGAGAAGCAGGCGAAAGCCGGCATTGTAATCAAGCCGGTGCGTCGCGCTGCGCCCGAGTTGCGTAACGCCGGGGTATGCGACTCATTTTGGGATAAAATTTTGCGTCTTGTGGCGCGTTCCTCTCGTGTCGTTCGACGAAAATCGCCGCGCGCACGGCCTGTCCGCGCATGGAGCGGAGGCAGACGCAACTACTCTAAAACGGTCTTCAGGTCAGGGGATTGGCAAAGTGTTGCGTCTTTGTAACAACGTAAAGACTTTGAAATGTTGTGCGCCGCACTGTCCGCGACACCCGATAATCGCCCTCGGGTTTGCCCTTAGGTGTTTTACTGGAACCTGTCAACGGATTCCCCGCTGAAACGTTAACTGCGCGTGCGGCGCGGCCTGCGAGGCAACGCAGCTTCAGTGTCGCGAGCCGGCTCGCCGGACGTCCAACCGACGTCGCGGCGGCGTTCGGCAGGCGGGCAATCAACCCGCTGCTTTATTTTTTGCCGATTTTTTAGGAGTTACACATGCGAATCGCTCAAATCGCTCCGTTGCACGAAGCGGTTCCCCCGAAACTGTACGGCGGTACCGAACGGGTGGTGTCCAATCTGACCGAGGCGCTCGTCGAGATGGGACATGACGTCACGCTCTTCGCGAGCGGCGATTCGCAGACCTCCGCCAAGCTCGAGGCCGTGTGGCCGCAGGCGCTGCGCCTGGATCCGACGATCCGCGACGTGATGGCGCCGCACATGCTGCTGCTCGAGGAAGTGCGCCGCCGCGCGGACGAATTCGACGTGCTGCACTTCCACATCGACTACTACCCGTTTCCGCTGTTCTCGCGCCAGCCGGTGCCGCATCTGACGACGCTGCACGGCCGCCTCGACCTGCCGGAACTGCAGCCGATCTTCAACACGTTCAACAACGTGCCCGTCGTGTCGATCTCCGACAACCAGCGCGTGCCGCTCCCGCAGGCGAACTGGCTGTCGACCGTCTATCACGGCCTGCCGGAAAACCTGCTGAAGCCGATTCCGGACGTGAAGCCGGGCTATCTCGCGTTCCTCGGCCGCATCTCGCCGGAGAAGCGCGTCGACACGGCGATCCGGATCGCCGAGCAGGCCGGCATGCCGATCAAGATCGCCGCGAAGCTCGACAAGGCCGACCGCGCGTACTACGAAGAGAAGATCAAGCCGCTCTTCTCGCTGCCGCACGTCGAGTACATCGGCGAGATCAGCGAAGCCGAGAAGGCCGAGTTCCTCGGCAACGCGCACGCGCTGCTGTTCCCGATCGACTGGCCGGAGCCGTTCGGCCTCGTGATGATCGAGGCGATGGCGTGCGGCACGCCCGTCATCGCGTTCAAGCGCGGCTCGGTGCCTGAAGTGATCGACAACGGCGTGTCGGGCTTCGTCGTCGAGGACGAGCTGTCGGCCGTCGCCGCCGTCAAGCGTCTGCACACGCTGCCGCGCGAGCGGGTGCGCGGCGCGTTCGACGCGCGCTTCACGTCGAAGGTGATGGCGCAGAACTACCTGAAGGGCTACGAAGAGTTGCTGCGCCAGAAGCGCCGCACCGTGCTGCGCGAAGTCAACGCAGGCTGACGCGTCGCGTCTTTCCCGCGCGCGAGTCTGCGCGCTTGCGCGCCGTATGCTTCATCGATATGCCCCGCCCGGGTCCACCGGGCGGGGCATTTTGCATTCGGGGCCGGGAACCCGGCCGATCCGGGCGCGCGCGTCCGGCATCTGTTGTATCCGCGCCGCGCCGCCGCGCTCCGAAACGCCGCAAACCGGCGATTTGCGGCGCGCGGGCACAGCCGACCTAGTAATGTCCCTATAATGGCCGTGCCGTAAAATCCGGCCCCGGCAAGGCCGTCAAGAGGAGAGAGTTTTGGCGAGAACGAAAACCACGCGCGCGAATCCGGCTCCCGGCTCGGGCGTCATTTTCGCGTTGCGAGCCATCGGTCTCGTGCTGCTCGCCCGCTGGCTCTTCTCGATGTCTCTGATGGGCTATCGCGCGTCGCTGTCGGCGATGGCGTCGTCGCCGTGGGCATGCATCAATGTCGTCCTCATCTTCCTGCTGCTCGTGCTCCCCGGCGCGCAGGCGCGCGCCGAGCGGCCGTTCCATCCGCTTCCGCAGTGGCTGCGCCAGGCGCTGCGCTTCTTCGCGTTGCTCGGCTTCCTGTTCGCGGTGTGGTCGGTCGGCGTGTTCGCATGGGCGGCCGGCTGGCGCCGCGCACTGCACGCGCTGACGGTCAGCAACGGCTGGCTCGTCGCCGCGCCCGTGCTTTATGCGGCCGTTGTCTGGATGTGCCGGCCGCGCGCGCTGTGGCGCACGAACGTCGCCGCGCGCCGCTACGCGATTGGCCGCTACGCGATCTCGCTCGATACGCTGACGCGCACCGTCGTCGTCTGGATGGAAAGCCGCAAGGTCGGGCAATACGATGCGCGCGAACTGTCGGTCCGCTGGCCGAAGGGCGCCGCGCCTCGGTCCGCCGAGCCTCGATCTGTCATGCCCGCCGCAGCCGACGCCGCGGCGCAGCCCGACGTCACCGCCGACGCACCCGCCGCATCGCTTTCTTCGCCGCGAACGGCGGCGTCCGCGCCGCCCGCGCAGGGCAGCGGCCGGCGGTTCGCGCGACCGAAGATCGAGCTGCTGTGGGATTCGCCCGCCGCAGTCGGCCATAACCGCCAGATCGTGATGCGCGTGCCGCTCGCGACGGAAGGCGACCGCGTCGCGGCGCGCGCGCTCGACGCGTCGCTCAAGCAGATCGCGTGACGCCGGCGGGCCGGCTCGTGCCGCCGCGTTCGCTTCGCCGACACCAGGAGGACCGATGTTGACCGTTCGATGGTTGCTCGCAGCCGTCCATCTGCTCGCGTTCGGTTTCGCGTTCGCGTCGATCGTCGCGCGCAACCGCGCGCTGCGGCGCGTCGCCGCGTCGCGGCAGTCCGCCGATCTGCCCGACGTGTTCAGGGCGGACGCGATCTGGGGCGTGTCCGCGCTCGCGCTGATCACGACGGGCATCGTCCGCGCGTTCGGCGGCTTCGAGAAGGGCGGCGAATACTATCTGCACGCGCCGCTCTTTCATCTGAAGATGGGCGCGCTCGCGCTGATTCTCGTGTTCGAACTGATGCCGATGATGGGGCTCATCCGCTGGCGTGTCACCGCGCGCCGCGGGATGCTGCCCGACCTCGCTCGCGCGCCCGCGTATGCGCGGATCGGCCATGCGCAGGCGGCGCTCGTCGTCGTGATCGTGTTTGCCGCGGCCGGGATGGCGCGCGGCGTCGGGCTGTGACGCACGCGGGGCATCGCGCGTGCGCGGCGGCTGCCGCGTACCGCGGGGTCCGCGTGTCGATGCATCGCCGGCGGCGGATGCGCCGATGCGCGCGGCGAGCGACGCGTCGCGCGTGCCTCGGCCCTTTCCATGTGCGCGACGGCGGCTGCCCGCAAGGCATTGAGGGCGCGTTTGCGCGCGCGAGCCGGATATGCGTCGGCGCGTGACGACGCACGTCGCGTTGCTGCCGCGCGCGCTTGCCGCTTCACACCTGGCCGCCCGCGCCGCGCGGGCTTCCTCCGTCAAACGACGTTCTTCTCGACGATCGGCCGGCCGGCCAGCACGCGCTCGAAGCCGAGCGGCGACAAGTCGAGCGACGCGTACCGTCCGTGCAGGATCAGCTCCGCGACGCCGCGCCCCGTCGCCGGCCCTTGCTGCAGCCCGTGCCCCGAGAAGCCGTTCGCGAAGATGCAGTTGTCGACGGCCGGATGCGGTCCGATGATCGCGTTCTGGTCGAGCAGGTTGTACTCGTAGTAGCCCGACCAACTACGCATTACCCGCAGCGCCTCGAATTGCGGCACGCGGTGTGCAAGCGTCGGCCAGATCCGGTCGTCGAAGAGCGCGTGGTCGACGTCGTCGAGCGGCAGATCGTCGACGTCGCGCTCGGACGGCGGCGCCGCGCCGCAGATGAACGACGCGCCTTCCGGCCGGAAGTAGACGCCGCTCGGATCGACGACGAGCGGACAGCGCGGCAGCGCGGCCGGCGACGTCACGCTGAAGATGCTGCGGCGGCGCGCATGGACGGGCAGCTCGACGCCGACGAACGCCGCGATCGTGCGCGCCCACGGTCCGGCCGCGTTGACCATCACGTCGCAGTCGTATGCGTGGCCGTCGCCCGTCAGCAGTTGCGTCACGCGGCGTGCGTCGACGCGCGCGCCCGTCACGTCCGCGCTCACATACTGCGCGCCGAGCGCACGCGCCTTCTTGCGCAGCGCCTGCACGAGCCCGTAGCCGTCGAACCAGCCTTCGCCGCGCTCGCCGTAACAGCCGGCCGCGAGATCGTCGGTGGAAAGCCACGGGAACGTCGCGGCAAGCGCGTCGCGGGGCAGATAGCGGATCTGTGCGCCGAGCGACGTCTGCAGCGCGTGGTTCTCGCGCAGCGTCGCGTCGCCTGCCGGCGTCGTGAGAAACAGATAGCCGCCTTCGTGCAGATCGATCGACGGACGCTCGCCGTCGATCGCGAGCCGCTCGCCGAGCGAGCGCAGGAACTCGATTCCGAACAGCGACATCCGGATCGAGAGCGGCGTCGAGAACTGCTGGCGGATCGATGCCGCGGACAGCGCGGACGATGCGCGCGCATAGGTCGGATCGCGCTCGATGACGGTTACGGAGATGCCCGGGTCCATCGTGCGCAGGAAATAGGCGGTTGCGCTGCCGATCACGCCGCCGCCGACGATGACGACTTTCGAATGCATCGAGACTCCATGGGATGGGCGCGATGCGCGCCGGTCGAGAGAAGGGCCGCGCGCGTGCAGCGCGTCGCGTGCGGCCCGCGGAAATCAGGGACGGCCGATCAGCCCCCCTTCGTGACGATCGTCTGCCACGCGCCGTTCTTCACCTGATAGAGCGTCGACATCCCGCTCTTCAGCGAGCCGTCGCCCGCGAACGCGATGCGGCCGGTGATGCCCTCGAAGTCGACCTTCTTCAGCGTGGGCTGATAGGCGACCGGATCGGTCGAGCCCGCCGCCTGCATCGCCTTGATCGCGGCCCACGTCGCGTCGTAGCCGAACTGCGCGTACGACAGCACGTCGACGCCGAATCGTTTCTTGAAGCGCGCCTCGAAGTCCTTGCCCTGCGGCAACTGGTCGAGCGGCCGGCCGTATTCCCACGCCATCGCGCCTTCCGCGGCGGGGCCGGCGATCTTGATGAACTCGGCGTCCTTCACGCCGCCGCCGCCGACGAATTGCGCGGTGAGGCCCAACTGCTTCATCTGCTTGATGAAGTTCGCGGCGAGCGAATCGAGGCCGCCGAAGAAGATCAGATCGACGTTCCTGCTCTTCAGGCTCGTGATCTGCGCGCGGAAGTCGACGGCCTGGTTGCTCGTGTATTCGCGCGCGACGATCGCGCCGCCCGCGGCCTTCACGGCCTTGTCGAATTCGTCGGCTTCGCCCTGGCCGAACGCCGTGCGGTCGTCGACGATCGCGATCCGCTTCGCCTTCGACACGTCGACCGCATAGCGGCCCGCGTTGCCCGCGTTCTGGCCGTCGGTCGCGATCACCATGAACACGTGCGCGAGCCCGCGCGACGTGATGACGGGATTCGTCGCGGCCGGATCGATGACGGGGATGCCCGCCTTGTCGTAGACGACCGACGCAGGAATCGTCGTGCCCGAATTGAAGTGGCCGACGACGACCGACACCTTCTTGTCGACGAGGCTCTGCGCGGCCTGCACGCCGATCCGCGGATCGGCCTGGTCGTCCTCGACGACGAGCTCGAAGCGCGCGGGCTTGCCGGCGATCTTGATCTTCTGCGCGCGGGCGTCGTCGAGCGCGAGCTGCACGCCGTTTTGCAGATCCTTGCCGTAGCCCGCGTTGACGCCCGTGAGCGGCGCGGCGAAACCAACCCTGACGGGGGTGTCGTCGGCGGCGCGCGCGGCGCCGGTTGCGCCGCACGCGAGCGCGGCGGCGAAGGCGAGGGAGGACAGTGACGGGCAGAGTCTCATGTAAATTCCTTGTAGCGATGCACGAACGGGACGCGAGAAGCGCGGATGCGAGATGCCGATGCCGGCCTGGCGGGAGCGGCGATGGCTATCCGATTTATAGAAGGCCAAATTGGACGAGTCTTGTTGATTTGCGGCGCATCGGGTGCGGATTTGCGCATAGCCGTGCGGCGGCGCGAGAGGTCGGCGAGCGGCGGGGAAGCGCGGATTCTGCAGACTGTTGGCGAAGTTCGGCGTGTGCGTGCGCGAGCCTGTGTGTGGCGCATTGCAGCAGAAGTCGACGAAGCGATGTCGGGCGGTCGGAAGCGGTGGGGGATGTTCGGATGGGAGGCGGCGGCTGGCTTCTCGCGGCGCAGGTGAGGCGGACGATGGACGGCCGGCGGCCGCGTGTCCTGAAGAGCGGTCCGGCGGGCGTCGATCAGTCATGCGGCTGCGCGACCCGGCATCGCGCAGCCGGACGATCGCCTGCGTGCGTCCGGCACGTCGCACGCGCCGCCGAAGCGGCGCGCGCAATCGCACGAGGCGACGCTCAGGCCGTCGCGATCAGCGGATCGCTCGTGCTCGGCCGGCCGGTTTCGACGTGCCCCGCGAAGCGGCGCAGGAAGCCGTTCGGCGTGCCGTCGGAGACGGTCAGGTCGTACCAGCTTTGGCTGTCGCGCAGATCCCAGTAGTCGTCGATCCGCTGACCGGGCTTCAGCTCGTAGACACGCGGGCTGTCGTTGCCGTACGCGTTCGCCACCGTGAGCCGCACTGTCGAGCGGCCGCGGTTCGACAGGCGCAGCGTGATGTTGCCGTTCGCGACGTCGTAGCCGTAGATCACCTCCGGGTTCGCGGCGGTGCCGAGCGCCGCCGCGGTCGAGCCGCGGAACTGGCACAGGAAGCCGTTCGGACCGTACACGGTCAGGTCGTAGAGGCTCAGCGTGAGCGCCGTGCTCCATTCGTCCGACAGCCGCTTGTGCGCTTCGACCGTGTACGCCCACGGCCCGTCGATGCGATTCGCGGCCGTCACCTGGAACGCCGCGCCCGCGCGGCCCGTGTTCGCGAACGTCAGCTTGAACTTGCCCGTCGACGTGTCGATGCGGCCGAACGCGAAGAGCTCGTACGGCAGCGCGCGAGCGGCGCGCAGGCCCGCTTCCTGTTTCGGCATCGACTGCGCGACGGGCGGCACCGGCACGTAGCTCGGATGACGGTTGCGATCGGGCGGCGCGTAGCCGCTCGTGTCCGGCAGTTGCGGCCAGCTGCCGTCGGGGCTCGAGAAGTTGAACGCGGACGTGAGGTCGCCGCACACCGCGCGGCGCCACGGCGTCACGTTCGGCGCGCGCACCGAATAGCGGTCATTGAAGCGCGCTTCGATGAATTGCAACAGCGACGTGTGATCGAACGTCTGCGAGCAGACCCAGCCGCCCTTCGTCCACGGCGACACGACGAGCATCGGCACGCGCGGCCCGAGCCCGTAGGGCCCGGCCATGTGCTTCGCGTCGCCCGGGAAGATCTCGCCCGCGGTCGACACCGTCGACAGCCCATTGTCGCGCGATTGCGGCGCGAACGGCGGCGCGACGTGATCGAAGAAGCCGTCGTTCTCGTCGTACGTGATGAAGAGCGCGGTCTTGCTCCACACGTCCGGGTTCGACGTCAGCGCCTTCAATACCTGCTCGACGTACCACGCGCCGTAGTTCGACGGCCAGTTCGGATGCTCGGAATACGCTTCCGGCGCGCAGATCCACGACACCTGCGGCAGCGTGCCGTTCTTCACGTCCTGCTGCAGCACGTCGAAGAGGGTGCCGCCCGCGCTCACGTTCGTGCCCGTGCGCGCCTTGTCGTACAGCGGGCTGCCCGGCTGCGCGTTGCGGTACTGGTTGAAGTAGAGCAGCGAGTTGTCGCCGTAGTTGCCGATGTACGGATTCTGCGTCCAGCCCCACCCGCCCGCGGCGTCGAGGCTCGTGCCGATGTCCTGATAGATCTTCCACGACACGCCCGCCTGCTCGAGCGTCTCCGGATACGTGCTCCAGCCGTAGCCGGCTTCCTCGTTGCCGAGCACGGGGCCGCCGCCCGCGCCGTCGTTGCCGACGTAGCCCGTCCACATGTAGTAGCGGTTCGGATCGGTCGAGCTCGGGATCGAACAGTGGTATGCGTCGCAGATCGTGAACGCGTCGGCGAGCTGGTAGTGGAACGGGATGTCGTTGCGCTCGAGGTACGCCATCGTCGTCGTCCCCTTGTTCGCGATCCAGCGGTCGCAGCGGCCCTTGTTCCAGGCGCCGTGCGTGTCCTGCCAGCCGTGCGGCAGGTCCTGCAGGAACTGCATGCCGAGATTCGACGCGTCCGGATGGAACGGCAGCAGCTCGGCCGGGCCCGCGAGCACCGGCTGATGGAACACCGACTTGCCGTTCTGCATCACGAGCGGGCGCGGATCACCGAAGCCGCGCACGCCGCGCAGCTTGCCGAAATAATGGTCGAACGAGCGGTTTTCCTGCATCAGGATCACGACGTGCTCGATGTCGCGGATCGTGCCGGTGCGGTGGTTCGCGGGAATCGCGAGCGCTTCGCGAATCACGGGCGGAAAGAGCTGCAAGGCGGCGGCGCCCGCCGTGCCGGCGGCGAGGCGCAGAAAGTCGCGGCGATTCTGTTTGGTCATGTTGTCGCTTCCTTGTCTGGAGTGGGGGCAAGACCGCCGGAGCGGCAGCGGCCGAATGGAAGTTGGTCGCGATGCGTGATGCCGTCTCGCGCGGCAGCGCCGCCGCGCAACGCCGCCGGGAGGATATCGGGGAAACGGTGTCATTCGGATGAACGCGCGCCGGTGCGCGTACGGATGCCGGATCGCGCGCTCGAATGCGACGACGCGGGTCGGATCGACGCGGCGGATGCGGCGACGGGCGCAGGGCGGTTCGGCGGCGCGGCGCGAGCGGGCCGGCGACGAGCGTGGCCGAGGTCGTGACGATGGCGAGGGGGGCGATTGCGGCGGTGGCTGCGAGGACAGCGAGAACTGCGAGAACTGCGAGAACTGCGAGAACTGCGAGAACTGCGAGAACTGCGAGAACTGCGAGAACGTCCCGCGCCGCGGCGGCCGAAGGAGATGCGTGCGAAAGCGCGTGCGGATCAACACGCGGACGGGCGCGCGCGCCGCATCAATCCGCGCCCGTGACCCAGGCGCCGAACCACTCGCTCGGCCGCGCGATCTCGTCCTGCGCGGCGACGAGTTCGAGCTCGTAGCGTCGCGCGTCGTAGGTTGCCTTGACGACCGCGTGCACCGCGGCGAGCGTGTGCTCGAATGCGGCGCGCACGCTGTCGCCGCGCAGTCGCCGCGCGACGAAGACCGCGCTCGTCAGGTCGCCGACGCCGACCGGATGCCGTGGAAACGCATACAGCGGCCGCTGGCCGATCCACGCTTCGGTCTCGGTGACGACGAGCATGTTGAAACGGTCGGCGGGGCTGTTGCGGTCGTGCAGATGCTTGACGAGGATCACCTGCGGGCCGCGGCGGATGATCGAGCGACATGCTTCGACAGCCTCGGCGACCGTCTCGATGCGCCGCCCCGCGAGCTTTTGCAGCTCGCTGTGATTGGGCGCCATGCCGTCCGCGAGCTCGGGCAGCTCGGCGACGATGAATTCTTCGACGCCGGGCTCGGGCCGGATGCCGCCCGTCTGTCCCATCGCGGGATCGCAGAAGTACCACGCGTTCGGGTTCGTCGCCTTCACGGTGCGCACGATCTCGACGGCGGCGCGCGCCTGCGCGGGCGAGCCGAGGAAGCCCGAGAGGACCGCGTCGCAGCGCTTCAACGCGCCGATCGCGGCGATGCCGTCGACGAGCTGCTCCATCTTCGCCGCGTCGATCGCGCTGCCCGCCCAATGGCCGTACTGCATGTGGTTCGACAACTGCACGGTGTTGAGCGGCCAGACGTTCACGCCGAGCCTTTGCATCGGAAATACCGCGGCGCTGTTGCCCGCATGGCCGTAGATGACGTGCGACTGGATGCTGAGGACGTTTTTCATGATCGAGTGTGCCGGCACGCGGCAGGCGCGTCGGACTACGTCGAAAGATACATGACTTTTCCGCATTGGCGGAAACATCTGGTAATACAGTATCGCGGGTATCGTCAGCCCATCGAAAGTAAAATTGCGCGCGGCTCGCACGAATGTCTGGCTTGCCGTTTCCTCCTCTCTTTTCGGCTTCGACGATGTTCCAGATTCGCATAGTGTGGTTCGCGCGGCTCGCCGCGATATCCGCGGCCGCTGTCACGGCGACGACGATGCCGGAAGCGTCGGCGTTCGCGGACTCGCCGGGCGTGGCGCCGGCGGCGGGGGCATCCGTGCCCTCGGCTGCCGTTTCAGCTGTCGCTTCGGGCATCGCGTCGAGCGCCGCCGCGCCGCAGGCGAGCGCTTCGCCCGCCGTCGCCGCGCCGGCGAGCGCGGGCAGGCGCGCGAAGGACGACGGCCCTGCGTACGGCGCGGAACTCGAAGGCTTCGCGTACGCGTATCCGGTGCATCGCTATGCGTTCACGTCGCAGCGGGAGACGCTGCAGATGGCGTACCTCGACGTGCGCCCCGAGCATCCGAACGGCCGCACCGTCGTCCTGCTGCACGGAAAGAACTTCTGCGCAGGCACGTGGGAGCAGACGATCGACGTGCTGACGAAGGCGGGCTACCGCGTCGTCTCACCGGACCAGATCGGTTTCTGCAAGTCGACGAAGCCCGCGCGCTATCAGTACAGCTTCCAGCAGCTTGCGCACAACACGCACGCGCTCCTCGAATCGATCGGCGTGAAGGACGCGACGATCGTCGGCCATTCGACGGGCGGCATGCTCGCCGTGCGCTACGCGCTGATGTACCCGAAGGACACGCGGCAGCTCGTGCTCGTCAATCCGATCGGCCTCGAGGACTGGAAGGCGCTCGGCGTGCCGGCGCTGCCGGTCGACTACTGGTACGCGCGCGAGCTGAAGACGACCGCGGACGGCATTCGCCGCTACGAGCAGCGCACGTACTACGCGGGCGAGTGGTCGCCCGCCTACGAGCGCTGGGTGCAGATGCTCGCCGGCATGTATCGCGGGCCGGGGCGGGACATCGTCGCGTGGAATTCGGCGCTCGTCTACGACATGATCTTCACGCAGCCGGTGGTCTACGAGTTCGGCGCGATCAGGGTGCCGACGCTGCTCCTCATCGGCGACAAGGACACGACCGCGATCGGCAAGGACGTCGCGCCGCCCGACGTCCACGCGAAGCTCGGACGCTATCCGGCGCTCGCGAAGCGCACGCAGGCGGCGATTCCGGGCGCGGTGCTCTATGAATTCCCGTCGCTCGGCCACGCGCCGCAGATCCAGGATCCGGCGACGTTCCACAAGGCGCTGCTCGACGGGCTCGCGGACGTGAAGCCCGCGCACGCGACGCACGCGGCGAGCGAGTAGGCATCGCCGCGCTGGGCGCGGCGAGGTTTGGCGGGAAGAGGCGCGCGTTCCCGCTTCGCGTCGGCGCCTCGACTGTCCGGGCATCGGCGCGCAGTCGTTCGCCGTCCGCCATCCGAGGGCTTTCACGCGGCGGTGTCCGTTTTCCTGCTCGATGTAACTTCGTACCGGCGTCGACATCGGCATCGGCATCGGCATCGGCATCGGCATCGGCATCGACATCGACATCGACATCGGCATCGGCATCGACATCGACATCGGCATCGGCATCGACATCGACATCGACATCGACATCGACATCGACATCGACATCGACATCGACATCGACATCGACGCCGCCGTCATTTCGCGCCGGATTCGCGCCGCCACGGCACGTCAATCCGCCACGCCGCCGCTTCTACCATCAACCCGCCGCTTCGTCGCGCAACGCGTCGCGCACCTGCGCGGCAATTTCATACGAACGCAGCCGCGCGCCGTGATCGTAGATCTGCGCGGCGACGATCAACTCGTCCGCGCCCGTCTGCACGATCAGCCGCCGCAGCCGCTCGCGCACGGTGTCGCGCGAACCGATCGCCGCGAACGACAGCGCGTGCGCGACGTTGGCGAGCTCCTGCTCGGACGCGCCGAGCGCGTCGAGCGACTCGACGGGCGGCGGCAGTTGCCCGGGCGTGCCGCGCCGCAGGTTCAGGAACTGCTGCTGCAGCGACGTGAAGAGGCGCCGCGCTTCGTCGTCGGTGTCGGCGGCGAACACGTTCACGCCGACCATCGCATACGGCTTCGCGAGTTCGGCGGACGGCCGGAACTGCGCGCGGTACACGTCGAGCGCGCGCATCAGATAGTCGGGTGCGAAGTGCGACGCGAACGCGAACGGCAGCCCGAGCATCGCGGCAAGCTGCGCGCTGAAGAGGCTCGAGCCGAGCAGCCAGATCGGCACGTCGAGCCCCGCTCCTGGCACCGCGCGCACGCGCTGGCCGGGGACGGGCGCGGCGAAGTAGCGCTGCAGCTCGACGACGTCGTCCGGAAACGAATCCGCGCTGCCGGCCAGATCGCGCCGCAGCGCGCGGGCCGTCGTCTGGTCGGTGCCGGGCGCGCGCCCGAGGCCGAGATCGATGCGTCCGGGGTAGAGCGACGCGAGCGTGCCGAACTGCTCGGCGATCACGAGCGGCGCGTGGTTCGGCAGCATCACGCCGCCCGAGCCGACGCGGATCGTCTGCGTCGCGCCCGCGACGTGGCCGATCACGACCGCGGTCGCCGCGCTCGCGATGCCGGGCATGTTGTGATGCTCGGCGAGCCAGTAGCGGCGATAGCCGAGGCGCTCGGCGTGCCGAGCGAGATCGACGGCGTAGCGAAATGCCTGTGCGGCGTCGGCGCCGGCGGGAATCGGCGCGAGGTCGAGAACGGAAAACGGAATCATGGTGACGTGAAGACTGGTGGCATAGGGGACGGAACGCGGGCCGACGCGCGGGCGGCGCGGCCTGCCGGTGATGCGTGTACGCAACAGATGCCGCCGATTGTGCCAAAGCGTTCCGGATCGCGTCGGCGGCCGAAAGATATCCCTGCCGGCGACAGGGACGAGCGGAGGCGTCGACGTGACGCGGTGCGGCGCGAAAGATTGTTCTGTAATAGACTGTAATCACGAGAAATCTGATGAAATTTGCACCGATTTGGCTCGAATATTTCATCTGGTACAAAAATCCACAGAAACCCTTACGTTTTGGACGGCGTGCGTCCTGCAAAGCGCTTACGCTAATACGAGGGCAATTGCGTGGAAATTGACCACATCTGCGTGGATCTGCCGTTCAGAAACAGTGCTTTTCAGCGCGTGCGGCAAGCGTTGTCCGCGTGTCGCTGCTAAAATTCGCGGCCTATATACCAATCGCGCTCACGGATTGCGTTCCATTCCCCCTGCGCTTGCCGCGAAAAGTCGCACGAGGAGCCTCGGGATAGCGGCCGCACGGCCGGTTCCGGTGCGTTGCGCGTCGTTGAAAGTGCAAGTAAGAGGAGTTGGGATCGTGTTCGAAATCGTCCCCGCCGAAACATCGCGTTCCCGTTTTGTCTGCCGCCTGATCGTTCGGAGGCGCGCGGCATGACGGGATCGCTTTCCATCGTCGAATGGGCGCTGCTCGCGCTCACCTGCGCGTCGTGCGGCTACGCGGTGCTCGCCGCGTTCGCGCCCGCGCCGCGCGTGCCGCGCACGGCTGCCCGCGACGGCTTCGAGCCCGTCAGCGTGCTGAAGCCGCTGTGCGGATCGGAGCCGCATCTCCATGAGAATCTCGCGAGCTTCTGCGAGCAGCGGCACCCGCGCCACCAGTTGCTGTTCGGCGTCGCGTCGGCCGCCGATCCGGCCGTCGCCGTCGTGCGCCGGCTGCAGGCCGACTATCCCGAGTGCGACATCGAGCTCGTGATCGACGCGCGCGTGTACGGTTCGAACCTGAAGGTCAGCAATCTCGTCAATCTCGCCGAGCACGCGCGCTACGATCGCCTCGTGATCGCCGACAGCGACATCGCGGTCGAGCCCGATTATCTGACCCGCGTAACGGCGCCGCTCGCCGACCCGACGGTCGGCGTCGTCACTTGCCTGTATCATGCGCGCAGCGTCGGCGGCTTCTGGACGCGCATCGGCGCGCAATTCGTCGATGCGTGGTTCGCGCCGTCGGTCCGGATCACCCATCTCGGCGGGTCGAGCCGCTTCGGGTTCGGCGCGACGCTCGCGCTGACGCGTGCGACGCTCGACGCGATCGGCGGCTTCAAGGCGCTGAAGGACGAGCTCGCGGACGATTACTGGCTCGCCGAGCTGCCGCGCCGCCTCGGGCTGCGCACGGTGCTGTCCGAGGTGAACGTGGCGACCGACGTCGCGGAGCCGTCGTTCGCGCCGCTGTGGCTGCGCGAGACGCGCTGGCTGCGCACGATCCGCTCGCTGAATCCGGCTGGGTTCGCATTCCTGTTCATCACGTTCACCGCGCCGTGGCTCGCTATCGGCGCGGCGCTCGCCGCGTGGCTCGACCCGGCTTCGGCGGCGGGCGCGACGGCCGGCGCGGCGGCCGCGATCGGCACGGTCGCGCGGCTCGCGCTGCATGCCCGCGGCTCGGCCGGCTGGCGCGCGTTCTGGCGCGATTTGCCGCTCGTGCCGGTGCGCGACGCGCTGCTCGCACTCGAGTGGCTCGCCGCCGCGTTCGGCACGCAGGTCGTGTGGCGCGGCGCGCGGATGACGGTCGTCGGCGGCGATGCGCGCGCGACGGTCGTGGAGGCGGGCGACGGGCGCTGAAGGGCGCCGGACACCATATGGGATGCGCGGGCGGCGACAGGCGGCCCGCGGTTTTCGAAACGAAACATTTGTACTCGAACGAATTGATATCTATGCAGCAGGCTACCGGAGCATTCATGAAAACGCTGTTCTTGCAGGCCCCTTCGTACGACGGCTTCGACGGCGGTGCGGGCTCCCGCTATCAGGCGAAGCGCGAGATCCGATCCTTCTGGTATCCGACGTGGCTCGCGCAGCCGGCCGCGCTCGTGCCGGGCAGCCGCGTCGTCGACGCGCCGGCCGACGGCCTGTCGGTCGAAGAGACGCTCGAGATCGCGAAAGACTACGAGCTCGTGATCATCCACACGAGCACGCCGTCGTTCCCGACCGACGCGATGTTCGCGGAAGACCTGAAGAAGATGAAGCCGTCGATGCTGGTCGGCATGGTCGGCGCGAAGGTGGCGGTCGATCCGCACAACTCGCTGACGGCGACGGAAGCGATCGACTTCGTCTGCCGCGAGGAATTCGACTACACGTGCAAGGACATCGCGGCAGGCAAGCCGTTCGCCGAGATCCTCGGCATGAGCTACCGCGCGAAGGACGGCTCGATCGAGCACAACGGCCCGCGTCCGATGATCGAGAACATGGACGAGCTGCCGTTCGTCGCGCCCGTCTACAAGCGCGATCTGAAGATCGACAACTACTTCATCGGCTACCTGAACTACCCGTACGTGTCGATCTACACGGGCCGCGGCTGCCGCTCGAAGTGCACGTTCTGCCTGTGGCCGCAGACGGTCGGCGGCCACCGCTACCGCACGCGTTCGGTCGAGAGCGTGCTTGCGGAAGTGAAGTGGATCCGCGACAACATGCCGGAAGTGAAGGAGATCATGTTCGACGACGACACGTTCACCGACTTCAAGCCGCGCGTCGAGGAAATCGCGCGCGGTCTCGGCAAGCTCGGCGTCACGTGGTCGTGCAACGCGAAGGCGAACGTGCCGTACTCGACGCTCAAGATCATGAAGGAAAACGGCCTGCGCCTCTTGCTGGTCGGCTACGAATCGGGCGACGACCAGATCCTGCTGAACATCAAGAAGGGCCTGCGCACCGATATCGCGCGCCGTTTCAACGAGGACTGCAGGAAGCTCGGCATCAAGATCCACGGCACCTTCATTCTCGGCCTGCCGGGCGAGACGAAGGACACGATCAAGAAGACGATCGAGTACGCGAAGGAAATCAACCCGCATACGATTCAGGTGTCGCTCGCCGCGCCGTACCCGGGCACGCGTCTCTACGAGCAGGCGGTCGAGAACGGCTGGCTCACGGAGAACAAGACGATCAACCTCGTCAGCAAGGAAGGCGTGCAGCTCGCCGCGATCGGCTATCCGCATCTGTCGCGCGAGGAGATCTATCACCACCTTGAGCACTTCTATCGCGAGTTCTATTTCCGGCCGGCGAAGATCTGGGAAATCGTCCGCGAAATGCTGACGAGCTGGGACATGATGAAGCGCCGTTTGCGCGAAGGCGTCGAATTCTTCCGTTTCCTGCGCGCGCACGAGGCGTAATCGGTGGCGGGTTCCGACGCGGCGCCGCGCGCGCTGATCTTCACGGCGGACGACTTCGGCCTGCATCCGCGAGTCAATGCGGCCGTCGAGCGTGCGCACCGCGACGGTGTGCTCGCGGCCGCGAGCCTGATGGTCGGCGCGTCCGCCGCGCGTGATGCGCTCAAGCGCGCCAAGCGCCTGCCGTCGCTCGCGGTCGGCTTGCACGTCGTGCTCGCCGACGGGCCCGCGACGCTGCCCGCAAGCGACATCCCGGCGCTCGTCGGTCCCGACGGCCGTTTTCGCGACGCGATGGCGAAGGACGGCTGCCGCTTCTTCTTCCTGCCGCACGTGCGTGCGCAACTGCGCCGCGAGATCCGTGCGCAGTTCGAGGCGTTCGCGGCGACCGGGCTCACGCTCGATCACGTGAACACGCACAAGCATTTCCACCTGCATCCGACCGTGCTGTCGATGATCATCGACATCGGCCGCGAATTCGGGCTGCGCGCGGTGCGGCTGCCGTACGAGCCGTCGACGCCGTTCTGGCTCAAGCCGTGGATCGGGCTCGTGCGCGCGCGGCTCGACCGCGCGGGGATCGCGCACAACGATTACGTGGTCGGCATCGAGCGCACGGGCGCGATGGACGAAGCCGTGCTGCTCGACGCGCTCGCAAAGCTGCCGCCGGGCGTCGGCGAAATCTACTGCCATCCGGCGGAGGCGGGCGACGCGCCGATCACGCCTTCGATGCGCGACTACCGGCCGGCCGACGAGCTCGCCGCGCTGCTGTCGCCGCGCGTCGCGGCCGCGGTGGAGGCGGCGGGCGTCGCATGCGGCGGCTTCGCCGACGTGTTCGGCGGCGGCGCGCGTGCGCGCATGCCGCGCGGCGCGCGGATCACCGGAGCGCAGCCGTCATGACCCGCTGGATCAAATGGCTCGGCTGGCCGCTCGGGATCGCGATCCTGCTCGCGCTCGTCGTGCACGAGGGTGTCGGCGATGTCGTTCGCGTGATCGGCCAGGCCGGTTTCGCGCTGTTGTGGCTCGTGCCGTTCCACGGGCTGCCGCTCTTGCTCGACGCGCACGCGTGGCGCCTGCTGCTCGACAAGCGCGCGTCGCTGCCGTTCCTGTGGTGGATCGCGACCGTGCGCGAGGCGGTGAACCGGCTGCTGCCCGTCGTCGGCGTCGGCGGCGAGATCGTCGGCATCCGGCTCGCGCGCTGGCGCGTGCCCGACGCGAGCCGCGTGACGGCGTCGGTGATCGTCGAGGTGCTCGTGACAATCGCCGTCCAGTACGCGTTCGCCGCGCTCGGCCTCGTGCTGCTCCTGATCGCGACGCAGGAGAGCGTCGGCGCGAGGACGATCGGCGTCGCGCTCGTGCTGTCGCTGCCGATGCCGGTGCTCGCGTTCGTGCTGATGCGCCGCGGCGGCGTCTTCCACGCGATCGAGCGCTTCGCGAGCCGGCTGCTCGGCGATTCCCACCGGCTGCTGCAAGGCGTCGACGGCAAGCGCCTCGATGCCGACATCGACGCGTTGATGTCGCGCGCGGGCCTGCTGTTCCGCGCGTTCTTCTGGCAACTGGCGGGCTATGTCGTCGGCGCGCTGGAGATCTACTGGGCGCTCGCGCTGCTCGGCCATCCGGTGTCGATCGGCGGCGCGGTCGCGATCGAGGCGATGACGCAAGCGGTGCGCCACGCGGCGTTCATGGTGCCGGGGGGCCTGGGCGTCCAGGAGGCGACCGTGGTGCTGCTCGCGCAGATGTTCGGCGTCGACCGCGAGATGGCGCTGTCGCTCGCGCTCGTCAAGCGCGTGCGCGAGTTGCTGTTCGGTGCGTTCGCGCTCGGCTCGTGGCAGCTCGTCGAGTTGTCGCGCACGCGGCGGCGGATTCGCAGCCACGCGCGGCGCGCGGCCCGCGGGGCGGCCGCCGTTGCGCAGCGGGAGTGCGAGGTCGAGTCGTTGCCGTGACGGCGCAGTTGGGCGGCGGGGCGCTTTTATTTCAGAATGTTGACTCGCTGATCCATTGATCCGTTGATTTCGCGGCTCAAAAGCTCAAAAGCTCAAAAGCTCAAAGGCTCAAAGGCTCAAAGGCTCAAAGGCTCAAAGGCTCAAAGGCTCAAAGGCTCAAAGGCTCAAAGGCTCAAAGGCTCAAAGGCTCAAAGGCTCAAAGGCTCAAAGGCTCAAAGGCGTCGACCATGTGCCCGCCCGGCGGTTCGGCCGGCGGTAGCCCGGCCACGCGGCCGGGGCCATTCCGATTTTCTTCCCTTCGCGGCCCGGTTCCGGGCCGACCGCGGGCCGTTGCGCACCAAGCGCTCGCTGCACGACGCGGCGATACGGCGCGCATGCTTCGAGCGCTGCGTCGAGTCCCGCTTCGGCGCACGACGATCGCGGTGCGGTATGCTTGCGCGCGTGTTCGATGATGCGCGCAAGCCGCGCCGTTTCCCGATGACGATGTTCCGATTCCGTGTCCTTCCCGTCGCTTTGCTTGGCGCGGTGCTCGCGCTTGCCGGCTGCGACGATCAGCAAAGCGAGCAGACCGTGCAGCGATTCAAGGATTTCTTCAACGCGATCAAACCCGCGCCGCTGTTCCTCAAGGGACTCACGCCCGGCGTGACGACCGAGGCCGAGATCCGCAGCCAGATGGGGCGTCCCGAGACCGAGCGGGTCTACACGGACGGCTCGAAGCGGCTCGAATATCCGCGCGGCCCGATGGGCAACGAGACCTACATGGTCGATATCGACGCGAACGGCCGCTTCACCGCGGCGACGCAGGTGCTGACGGCCGCGACCTTCGCGAAGATCCGGCCGGGCATGACGGAGGACGAGGTGCGGCGGCTGCTCGGCAAGCCGACCGAGGTCGCGCGCTATCCGCTCAAGCCGGAGACGGTGTGGAGCTGGCGCTGGCTCGAGGACGGCGTCAATCAGGATGCGTTTTTCAACGTTCATTTCGGGCCGGACGGGATCGTCTATACGACGTCGCGCTCGGACATCCTGAAGGGCCAATGAGTAACCGTATGCCAGTCAAGTGCGATGAAGGGAATTGTCGCAAGGGGTGTTGGATCGGACCATGGCATTGAGCATGGTCAGGAGCTTGCGCATGCAGGCGACCAGAGCGACCTTGGGCAGTTTGCCGCTGGTGATCAAGCGCTGGTAGAAGGCGGTGATGGCAGGATTGCGGCGTACGCGCGCTCAAGCGCTTGCCACGTCTCACCGATTCGGCCCCGTGCAACGATCAGCGGCTGACGCGCGAAGATTGCTGCCCGTCGCCGATGCTCACAAGTGTTCTCGAACGCCTGCCGGCCCCCGCCGTTATTCGCCGGCGCTCGCAATCAGCCTGCCATTGGCCTGCCGGTGCTTGCAAACGCTTGCAGGCGCTTGTAGACGCGAGCCGGCCGTCCATCTTTCCGTTTGGTCTTCGCACAGCGTGCCTTACCTACGGCCGCGCGACGCGGCTACCGACTGCCGAAGCTGTTCCCGGCCATTTCCCGCCATCGTGCGCCGCCGCGAACCGCCCGCTGCCGCCGCTTGCCGGCCGCCCATCGTCTCTATCGCAAAAGCGACTCGAAACTTGCAAAAAAGCGGCGCACGGCCCGCAGCCGGCAACGTCCGGAACCGACGTTTACCCCGCTAAAACAGTGCTGTGCGCGCGCCCCGCGCCGCCGCCGGCACGATATTGCAACGCAGCATTCCGCGCGACCGCCATTTGAGCCGTTTTTTTTCGCTTGCGACTATCCGCGTCAAACCGGCGCAGCCGTCCGTGCGCCATTCCCATCACGATCACGGAGACAAGCGTGTTCCTATACGGCTTTGGTCCGCTCATCTGGGCCGGCACGGTGCAGACGATCGAGCTGTCGGTGCTCTCGCTCGCGGCCGCGATCGCGCTCGGCCTCATCGGCGCGGTGGCGAAGCTCTCGCACAATCGTGTGCTGCGCGCGATCGCGACGGGCTACACGACGCTCATCCGCTCGGTGCCCGATCTCGTGCTGATGCTGCTGCTCTTCTACAGCATCCAGATCTGGCTCAATCAGTTCACCGACCTGATGAGCTGGGATCAGATCGACATCGATCCGTTCGTCGCGGGTGTGCTGACGCTCGGCTTCATCTACGGCGCGTATTTCACCGAGACGTTCCGCGGCGCGTTTCTGTCGGTGCCGCGCGGCCAGCTCGAAGCGGGCAGCGCGTACGGCATGAGCGGGATGCGCGTGTTCGCGAGGATCATGTTTCCTCAGATGATGCGCTTCGCGCTGCCCGGCATCGGCAACAACTGGCAGGTGCTCGTGAAGGCCACGGCGCTCGTGTCGATCATCGGCTTGGCCGACGTCGTGAAAGCCGCGCAGGACGCGGGCAAGAGCACGTTCAACATGTTCTTCTTCATCCTCGTCGCGGCGCTCATTTATCTCGCGATCACGACGGTCTCCAATCTCGTGCTCAAGCAGCTCGAGAAGCGTTATTCCATCGGCGTGAGGCACGCGGAACTATGATCGAGATTCTCCAGGAATTCGGGCGCGCGTTCTTCTACTGGGACGGCCAGCGCATGTCGGGGCTCGCCGTCACGCTGTGGCTGCTCGTCGCGTCGCTCGCGATCGGCTTTGTCTGCGCGGTGCCGCTCGCGGTCGCGCGGGTGTCGAAGAATCGCTGGCTGTCGACGCCCGTGCGCTTCTACACGTACGTGTTCCGCGGCACGCCGCTCTACGTGCAATTGCTCCTCATCTACACGGGGATGTACAGCCTCGCGTTCGTTCGCGATCATGCGTTCCTCGACGCGTTCTTCCGAAGCGGCTTCAACTGCGCGATCCTCGCGTTCGCGCTCAATACCTGCGCGTACACGACCGAGATCTTCGCGGGCGCGATCCGCGCGATTCCGCACGGCGAAGTCGAGGCGGCGCGCGCGTACGGGATGAGCCCGTTCACGATGTACCGCCGGGTGATCCTGCCGTCTTCGCTGCGCCGCGCCTTGCCGCTTTACAGCAACGAGGTGATCCTGATGCTGCACGCGACGACGGTCGCGTTTACGGCCACGGTGCCCGACATCCTGAAAGTCGCGCGCGACGCGAATTCGGCGACGTACATGGCGTTCCAGTCGTTCGGAATCGCCGCGCTGATCTATCTTGCGGTATCGTTCGCACTCGTCGCGGCGTTTCGCCGGGCGGAGCGCCACTGGCTCGCGTATCTCGCGGCTGGCCGTCATTGATTTCACTCCAGGGAGAGCCAGTTGGCAGAGACCACGACCACGAACGCCGCGTGCAAGCTCGAGGCGCGGGACATCCACAAGCGCTACGGCGACAACGAGGTGCTGAAGGGCGTGTCGCTGAACGCGAAGGCGGGTGACGTCATCAGCATCATCGGCGCGAGCGGCTCGGGCAAGAGCACGTTCCTGCGCTGCATCAACTTCCTCGAGCGGCCGAACGCGGGGCAGATCGTCGTCGACGGCGAGACGGTGCGCACGAAGGCCGATCGCGCGGGCAATCTCGAAGTCGCCGATCACAAGCAGTTGCAGCGGATCCGCACGAAGCTCGCGATGGTGTTCCAGCACTTCAATCTGTGGGCGCACATGAACGTGCTCGAGAACGTGATGGAAGCGCCCGTGCACGTGCTCGGCATGCCGAAACGCGAAGCCGAGGAGCGCGCGCGCGAATACCTCGAGAAAGTGGGGCTGGCGCCGCGCGTCGAGAAGCAGTATCCGTCGCACCTGTCGGGCGGCCAGCAGCAGCGGGTCGCGATCGCGCGGGCGCTGGCGATGCATCCGGACGTGATGCTGTTCGACGAGCCGACGTCGGCGCTCGACCCCGAGCTTGTCGGCGAAGTGCTGAAGGTGATGCAGAAGCTGGCCGAAGAAGGTCGGACGATGATCGTCGTCACGCACGAGATGGGCTTCGCGCGCAACGTGTCGAACCACGTGATGTTCCTGCACCAGGGGCGCGTCGAAGAGGAAGGCGCGCCGGCCGACGTGTTCGGCGGCACGAAGAGCGAGCGCCTGAAGCAGTTTCTGTCCGGCAGCCTCAAGTAACGGCCGACGCGGCAGGTCGTGACGTCCGTGAATCGTCCAGTCAGTCCCGCCCGCACGATACAGGTGGCGATCGTCGCGTTGCCGCCCGTGTCGATGTCCGGCGTGGGTCCGATCGTCGACGCGCTGAACCTCGCGAACGAGATCGACGGGCGCCTGTTGTACCGCTGGCAGGTGTGCTCGTGGGACGGCCGTGCGGTGCCGCTCGCGGGCGGCGCGCAATGGCACGCGGACGCCGCGTTCAACGATGCGATCGTGTGCGACTGGCTGATCGTCGTCAGCGAGCGGTTCCAGCAGTTCGCCGACTACCGGCTTTTTCTCGCGAGCCTGTCGCGTGTCGGCCAGCGCACGCCGGTCGTGACGGGCATCCACCACGGCGTGTGGTGGCTCGCGATGGCGGGGCAACTGTCGGGCTACCGGGTGAGCGTGAACTGGGAGACGTACCAGCAGTTCGCCGAGCAGTTCGAGCGCTCGATCGTCACGCAGCAGATCTTCGAAATCGACCGCGATCGCGCGACGTGCGCGGGCGGCCAGGCAACCGCCGACTTCATGCTCGCGATGATCGGCCGCGACCACGGGCCGGAACTGGCGGAGCGGATTGCGGACGCGCTCGGCACGGGGCCGCTTCGGAGCGGCGAGGAGCGGCAGCGGATTCCGTTCGTGACGGCGCCGGGCGAGCGGCACCCGCGGCTGAACGATGCGCTGTTGCTGATGGAGGCGAACATCGAGGATCCGCTGACGACGGACGAGATCGCGGGGTTCGTCGGCGTGTCGAGGCGGCAGCTCGAGCGACTCTTCAGACAGTATCTCGGCGCGATGCCGTCGAAGTATTACCTCAATTTGCGGTTGCTGAAGGCGCGCACGCAGTTGCAGCGCACGAGCAAGTCCGTCGTGCAGGTGAGTCTCGCTTGCGGGTTTTCTTCGGCCGCGCATTTTTCGAATGCTTATCGGGAGCGGTTCGGCGTCACGCCGCGCGAGGATCGGCGAGCGTGGCTCGAGAGGCAGCACGGGAAAGGGGGCGCCGAGCCGCCTCGGGCGGGGGCTTTGGTCGAGCGGCCTTCTGTTGAGGACTGAGCGGTCCTCGGGGGCGCTTTCTTTGTTTGGTGGCTTGTGTCGTTCTGGTGGTCATTCATGACACACCCGAAACAACCGACAAAAAACCGTCCCCACCGGAAAGGGCACAAAGCCCCCTTCCAACCCGATAAATCCCGTCGCAATTCCGCAAGACGCCTCGCGCGACGTTGCCTAAACTTGAATCTGTTACCTCTTACGAAACGAAAGGAATCGTCATGAAGAGCCCGAACGTGTCCCGTCAGACTTTCGATGAAGTGATGGTGCCGGTGTTCGCCCCCGCGCCGTTCGTGCCCGATCGCGGCGAAGGCTCGCGTGTGTGGGACACGGAAGGCCGCGATTACATCGACTTCGCGGGCGGCATCGCCGTCACCGCGCTCGGCCACGGTCATCCGGAGCTCCTCAAGGTGCTCGACGAGCAAAGCCGCAAGCTCTGGCACATCGGCAACGGCTACACGAACGAGCCTGTCCTGCGCCTCGCGCAGCGCCTCGAATCGCTCACGTTCGCCGATCGCGCATTCTTCGCGAACTCCGGCGCCGAAGCGAACGAGGCCGCCCTCAAGCTCGCGCGCCGCGTCGCGTTCGAACGGCACGGCGCCGACAAGTGCGAGATCGTATCGTTCCTCCAGTCGTTCCACGGCCGCACGTTCTTCACGGTCAGCGTCGGCGGACAACCGAAGTACTCCGAAGGCTTCGGCCCCGTGCCCGCCGGCATCCGGCATCTGCCGTTCAACGACATCGCCGCCGCCAAGGCCGCAATCGGCCCGAAGACCTGCGCCGTGATCGTCGAGCCGATCCAGGGCGAGGGCGGCGTCATTCCCGCCGATCCCGCATTCCTGAAGGCGCTGCGCGAAGCGTGCGACGCGCACGACGCACTCCTCATCTTCGACGAGGTGCAGACGGGCGTCGGCCGCACCGGCCACTTCTACGCGTACATGGACACGGGCGTCACGCCCGACATCCTGACGACCGCGAAGGCGCTCGGCAACGGCTTCCCGATCGGCGCGATGCTCACCACGAAAGCACTCGCCGCGCACTTCAAGGTCGGCGTGCACGGCACCACGTACGGCGGCAATCCGCTCGCGTCGGCGATCGCCGAGAAGGTCGTCGAGCTCGTCAGCGATCCCGCGCTTCTCGAGGGCGTCAACGAACGCAGCGAGCGGCTGAAGGCCACGCTCGACAAGATCAATGCACGTTTCAAGCTCTTCAAGGAAGTCCGCGGCAAGGGCCTCCTGATCGGCGTCGAGCTCGTCGACGCGCTCGACGGCCGCGCGAAGGACTTCGTGTCGGCCGCGGCCGAGCACGGCGTCATCATGCTGATCGCGGGCCCGAACGTGCTGCGCTTTGCGCCGTCGCTCGTGATTCCGCTCGACGTGCTCGACGAAGGTCTCGCGCGTTTCGAGAAGGCGGTCGAGCAAGTGCTCGCCGCGCAAGCCGAATCGGCCTCGCGCTAAGCCGCCCGTATCACTGACGTAGACAGGAACGACGATGCTCTTCGTACGCCCCGGCAGACTCGCCGATCTCGACGCGCTCGCGCAGATGGCGCGCACCGCGCAACCCGTGCTGCATTCGCTGCCGCACGACCGCGCCGCGCTCGAAGCGCGTGTCGCGCTTTCCGAGGACTCGTTTCGCGCGGAAGTCGACTTCCCCGGCGAGGAGTCCTATCTGTTCGTGCTCGAGGACGGCGCGACGGGCAAGCTGCTCGGCACCGCGAGCATCGTCGCCGCGGCCGGCTACTCGGAGCCGTTCTACGCGTTTCGCAACGACGCGCTGATCCACGCGTCGCGCGAGCTGCACGTGAACCGCAAGATCCATGCGCTCACGATGTCGCACGAATTGACGGGCAAGAGCCGGCTCGCCGGCTTCTACGTCGATCCGTCGCTGCGCGGCGACGCCGCCGCGCACCTGATCTCGCGCGCACGGATGATGTACGTCGCCGCGAACCGCGGTCGCTTCACGACCGAGGTGTTCTCGCTGCTGCTCGGCGTCACCGACGAAACGGGCGCGTCGCCGTTCTGGGAGGCGGTCGGCCGCAAGTTCTTCGGCCGCGACTTCGCCGCGGTCGAGATCGAATCGGGCGGCCGAAGCCGCACGTTCATCGCCGAAGTGATGCCGACCTATCCGCTCTACGTGCCGCTCCTGCCCGAAGCCGCGCAGCGCGTGCTCGGCGAGCCGAACGAACACGCGCTCCTCGCGTACGACATCCATCTCGAGGAAGGCTTCGAGCCGGACCGCTATGTCGACATCTTCGACGCCGGCCCCGTGCTGACCGCGCAGGTCGACCGCACCGCGTGCGTGACGAAGAACGCGCAGCGCACGGTGCGCGAGGCGGCGCGCGCGCACGGCGACACGACGTACCTGCTGTCGAGCGGGCGCGGCGACGCGTTTCGCTGCGTGCTCGCGGACCTGCCCGCCGACAGCGCCGACGCGCCGCTGCCCGCCGACGCGCGCGCGGCGCTCGGCGTCGCCGACGGCGACACGGTGCGCTGCGTGCCGCTGCATCAGCGCGACGGCCAACCGACGGACCAACCAGGAGACGCAGCATGATCGTCGTTCGGGTCGTTCAAACGGGCGACGTGGATGCGCTCGTCTCGCTCGCCCAGGAAACGGGGCCGGGCCTCACCACGTTCAAGCCGGACCGCGACGCGCTCGCCGCGCGGATCGAGCGCGCGCGGCGCACGCTCGAGAATTGCGCGACGCCCGCCGAGGCCGGCTACTTCTTCGTGATGGAAGATTCGCAATCGGGCGACATCGCCGGCGTGTGCGGCATCGAGACCGAAGTGGGCCTCACGCAGCCGTTCTACAACTATCGCGTGAGCACGGTCGTCCACGCGAGCCAGGATCTCGGCGTGTGGACGAAGATGTCGCTCCTGAACATCTCGCACGACCTGACGGGCTATGCGGAAGTGTGCTCGCTGTTCCTGAGCCCGCGCTACCGGACGGGCGGCTTCGGCGGCCTGTTGTCGCGCTCGCGCTTCATGTTCATCGCGCAGTTTCGCGAACGGTTTCCCGAGCGCATCTGTGCGGAGCTGCGCGGCCACTTTGACGAAGACGGCACGTCGCCGTTCTGGCGCGCGGTTGGTTCGCACTTCTATCAGATCGATTTCAACGCCGCGGACTACCTGAGCTCGCATGGCCGCAAGTCGTTTCTCGCGGAACTGATGCCGCGCTTTCCGGTCTACGTCGACCTGTTGCCGCAGGACGCGCAGGACTGCATCGGCGTCACGCACCGCGACACGCTGCCCGCGCGCAAGATGCTCGAAGCGGAAGGGCTGCGCTATCAGAACCACGTCGACATCTTCGACGCGGGCCCCGTGCTCGAATGCCACATCTCGGATCTGCGCACGGTGCGCGAGAGCGTCGTCGTGCCGGTCGAGATCGGCGCGCCCGCCGCGCGCGCCGACGCGCCGCGCTTGCTCGTGTCGAACACGTCGCTGTCCGATTTCCGCGTCGGCGTCGCGCCGGGGCTCGTCGAGAACGGCGCGTTCACGCTGTCGGCCGACGATGCCGCCGCGCTGCGCGTGAGCGAGGGCGAGTTCGTGCGCGTGCTGCCGCTCAAACCGAAACAGGGATAACGAACATGACTGAACTCTTCATCGACGGCGCCTGGGTCGACGGCGCGGGCCCCGTCTTCTCGTCGCGCAACCCGGGCACGAACGGGCGCGTGTGGGAAGGCGCGAGCGCATCGGCCGCGGACGTCGACCGCGCGGTCGCCAGCGCGCGGCGCGCGTTCGCCGGCTGGTCGGCGCTGGATCTCGACGCGCGCTGCGCGATCGTCAAGCGCTTCGCGGCGCTGCTCGTCGAGCGCCGCGAAGCGCTCGCGACGATGATCGGCCGGGAAACCGGCAAGCCGCTGTGGGAAGCGCGCACCGAGGTCGCGTCGATGGCGGCGAAGGTCGACATCTCGATCATCGCCTATCACGAGCGCACGGGCGAAAAGCGCGCGCCGATGGCCGACGGCGTCGCGGTGCTGCGGCACCGTCCGCACGGCGTCGTCGCGGTGTTCGGCCCGTACAACTTCCCGGGTCATTTGCCGAACGGGCACATCGTGCCGGCGCTCATCGCAGGCAACACGGTCGTGTTCAAGCCGTCGGAGCTCGCGCCCGGCGTCGCGCGCGCGACCGTCGAGATCTGGCGCGACGCGGGGCTGCCCGCGGGCGTGCTGAACCTCGTGCAGGGCGAGAAGGACACGGGCGTCGCGCTCGCGAATCATCGGCAGATCGACGGGCTTTTCTTCACCGGCAGCTCGGACACGGGCACGCTGCTGCACAAGCAGTTCGGCGGCCGGCCCGAGATCGTGCTCGCGCTCGAGATGGGCGGCAACAATCCGCTCGTCGTCGCCGACGTGGAGGACGTCGACGCGGCCGTCCATCACGCGATCCAGTCGGCGTTCCTGTCGGCGGGGCAGCGCTGCACGTGCGCGCGCCGCATCCTCGTGCCGCAAGGCGCGTTCGGCGACCGCTTCCTCGCGCGCTTCGCGGACGTCACGTCGAAGATCACGGCCGACGTCTACGACGCCGATCCGCAGCCGTTCATGGGCGCGGTGATCTCGGCGCGGGCGGCCGCGCGTCTCGTCGCCGCGCAGGCGCGGCTCGTCGAGCTGGGCGCGGTGCCGATCATCGAGATGAAGCAGCGCGATCCCGCGCTCGGCTTCGTGAACGCGTCGATCCTCGACGTGACCGAGGTGCGCGATTTGCCCGACGAGGAGCACTTCGGCCCGCTCGCGCAGATCGTCCGCTATCGCGGCCTCGACGACGCGATCGCGCGCGCGAACGACACCGCGTTCGGCCTGTCGGCGGGGCTCCTCGCCGACGACGGCCAAGCCTGGGACACGTTCCGCCGCGCGATTCGCGCCGGCATCGTGAACTGGAACCGGCCGACCAACGGCGCGTCGTCGGCGGCGCCGTTCGGCGGCGCGGGCCGCTCGGGCAATCATCGCCCGAGCGCGTACTACGCGGCCGATTACTGCGCGTACCCGATGGCGTCGGTCGAAAGCGCGCAATTGCAGATGCCCGCGAGCCTGTCGCCGGGCCTTCATTTCTGAGCAGGATGCGACGATGAACGCTAAAGAAACCAATTTCGACGGGCTCGTCGGCCCGACCCATAACTACGCGGGGCTGTCGTTCGGCAACGTCGCGTCGCTGTCGAACGAGAAGTCCGACGCGAACCCGAAGGCGGCCGCGAAGCAGGGGCTGCGCAAGATGAAGCAGCTCGCGGACCTCGGCTTCGTGCAGGGCGTGCTGCCGCCGCAGGAGCGGCCGTCGCTGCGCCTGCTGCGCGAGCTCGGCTTTTCCGGCAAGGACGCCGACGTGATCGCGAAGGCGGCGAGGCAGGCGCCCGAGATCCTCGCGGCCGCGAGCTCCGCGTCCGCGATGTGGACCGCGAACGCGGCGACGGTGAGCCCGTCCGCGGACACGAGCGACGGCCGCGTGCACTTCACACCGGCGAACCTGTGCAGCAAGCTGCATCGCGCGATCGAGCACGAATCGACGCGCCGCACGCTCGCCGCGATCTTCGCGGACGAGTCGCGCTTTGCCGTGCACGACGCGCTGCCCGGCACGCCCGCGCTCGGCGACGAAGGCGCGGCGAACCACACGCGGTTTTGCGCGGAGTACGGCGCGGCGGGCGTCGAGTTCTTCGTGTACGGCCGCGCCGAATACCGGCGCGGACCGGAGCCGACGCGCTTTCCGGCGCGCCAGACGTTCGAGGCGAGCCGCGCGGTCGCGCATCGCCACGGCCTGCGCGAAGAGGCGACGATCTATGCGCAGCAGAGCCCGGACGTGATCGACGCGGGCGTGTTCCACAACGACGTGATCGCGGTCGGCAATCGCGACACGCTGTTCTGCCACGAGCGCGCGTTCGTCGACAAGCAGTCGATCTACGATGCGCTGAGCGCATCGCTCGGCGCGCTCGGTGCAAAGCTGAACGTGATCGAGGTGCCGGATCGCGCGGTGAGCGTTGCCGACGCGATCGGCTCGTATCTGTTCAACAGCCAGCTGCTGGCGCGCGAAGACGGTGCGCAGATGCTCGTCGTGCCGCAGGAATGCCGCGAGAACGCGAACGTGTCCGCGTATCTCGACGCGCTCGTCGCCGGCAGCGGGCCGATTCGCGACGTGCGCGTGTTCGATCTGCGCGAGAGCATGAAGAACGGCGGCGGGCCCGCGTGCCTGCGGCTGCGCGTCGTGCTGAGCGACGCGGAGCGCGCGGCGGTGAAGCCGAACGTGTGGATCGACGATACGCTGTTCGCGTCGCTCGACGCGTGGATCGACAAGCATTATCGCGACCGGCTGTCGTCCGCGGATCTCGCCGATCCGGCGCTGCTCGACGAATCGCGCACCGCGCTCGACGCATTGACGCGGATCCTCGGCCTTGGCTCGCTCTATGATTTCCAGCGCTGATCGCGGCCGCGACGCCGTCTGGCTCGACGACTTCCTCGCGCTGACGCTCGCGGGCGACACGCCGCGCACGGAAGCGGGCGAATGCGCGGCGCGCGCGGTGCGCTGGCGCTGGCTCGGCGACGGCCTGCTGCAACTCGAGCCGGCCGACGCGGCGCTGCGGATGCAGAGCGTGCTCGTGTCGGCGGGCGTGCACGGCGACGAGACGGCGCCGATCGAGCTGCTGTCGATGCTCGTGCGCGATCTCGCGCGCGGCGCGCTGCCGTTGCGCTGTCGGCTGCTTGTCGCGCTCGGCAATCCGGGCGCGATGCGCGCGGGCGAGCGCTATCTCGACGACGATCTGAACCGGCTGTTCGGCGGCCTTCATGCGCCGCGCGCGACAAGTCGCGAGGCGCCGCGCGCCGCGATACTGGAGGCGGCCGCAGTGCGCTTCTTCTCGACGGCGGGCCGCGCGCGCGGCGCGCGCTGGCACATCGACATGCATACGGCGATCCGCGCATCGGTGTTCGAGCAGTTCGCGCTCTTGCCGCACACGGGCGAGCCGCCGACGCGCACGATGTTCGAGTGGCTCGGCGAAGCAAGGATCGCGGCCGTGCTGCTGCATACGGCCAAGGGCAGCACGTTCTCGCACTTCACGGCAGCGTCCTGCGGCGCGCTCGCGTGCACGCTCGAGCTCGGCAAGGTGATGCCGTTCGGCGAGAACGATCTCGCGCGTTTCGCGGGCGCCGACGCGGCCGTGCGCGGCCTTGTGTCCGGCCGCCGCGACGCGCTGCGCGGGCCGCTGCCGCGCGTGTTCACGGTCGTCGACCAGATCACGAAGCAAAGCGACGCGTTCGAGCTGTTCGTCGCGAGGGACGTGCCGAACTTCACGCCGTTCGCGCAAGGCACGCTGCTCGCGCGCGACGGCGACTACCGCTATGCGGTGCTTCGCGCGGAGGAGCGCATCGTGTTTCCAAATCCGTCCGTAAAGCCCGGCTTGCGGGCGGGGCTGCTCGTCGTCGAGACGACGGACGACACGCACGCCGCGCTCGCGTGAGCCGCGCGCGGCGTGCGTCGGTGGAGCAGGGCTACTGCGCGAGCCCTTCGGCGACGAGCGCTTCGCGCACCTTCGGCCGTGCGGCGACGCGCTCCATGAACGCGCGCACGCGCGGATACGCATCGAGCGGCAGCTGCAGGAAGTTCGACCAGTTGACGATCGTAAACAGATAGATGTCGGCGACCGTGAAACGGCCGATCAGATAATCGCGCCCTTCGAGATGCGCGTCGACGTCCTTCAGGCGCGCGTCGATCCGCGCGATGCATGCCTGCCGCGTCGAATCGGCGGTGTCCTTGCGCCATAGCCATCCGTAGCTCTTGTGCAGCTCGGTCGCGACGAAGGACAGCCATTCGATCGTGTCGTAGCGCTCGGCGGTGCCATGCACGGGAATCAGCGTGCCCGCGTTCACGAGATCGCCGATCCGCTGCAGCAGCGCGGCGGCTTCGGTGTGGCGCGAGCCGTCGTCGAATTCGACGAGCGGCACGTAGCCGCGCGGCGAGATCGCGTAATAATCGCTGCCGTCCGCGAGTTCGTGCTTCTGCAGATCGACCTTGACGCCTTCGAACGGAATGCCGCCTTCCGTCAGCGCAATGCGCACGGCGAGCGAGCATGCGCCGGGTGAGTAATACAGCTTCATCGGTTGACGCCTCCTTTGGAAAGATCCGGGGGCCGATTGGCCGGGACGCGCCGAAGCTGCCGGCGCGCATCGTTAAAATAGCACCGGCTCGCGCGGACGGCACGCGGGCGCGCAATTGCCGAGAGGATGCGCGATGGGCGACGGCGGCGTATTTGCACCGACGTGCGCGGATGCGACATGGTCTTGCGCTTTTCGCGCGCTGACGCGTTGCGAGCCGCAACGATCGCCGTTCACTCCGTTTCGGCCGCGCGCGCCCGCACGGGGCGGTACAATCGCGCGGTTGCGGCTGTTGCGCCGCATCAAGAGCGCTCCGTGCATTTGTCCGGACGATCCGGCGCTGCGAAGATGCGCCGGTACGAGTAGCGTGTTGAATCCATTTGATCGTATCGAGGAGATCTCCCTGATGAAGTTGACGTGGCAAAAGACGGCCGCCTGCGCGCTCGCCGCGGCCGCAGCCTTTGCGACGAGCGGCGCGTTCGCCGCTGACCTGAAGGAAATCCGCTTCGGCGTCGAGGCGTCGTATGCGCCGTTCGAATACAAGATGCCGGATGGCAAGCTGGCGGGCTTCGATGTCGACATCGGCAACGCCGTGTGCGCGAAGCTGAAGGTGAAGTGCGTGTGGGTCGAGAATGCGTTCGACGGGCTGATTCCGGCGCTGCAGGCCCGCAAGTTCGACGCGATCAACTCCGACATGACGATCACCGACCAGCGTCGCAGGGCGATCGATTTCACCGACCCGATCTACACGATCCCGAACCAGCTGATCGCGAAGAAGGGCAGCGGGCTGCTGCCGACGACCGCGTCGCTGAAGGGCAAGCGTATCGGCGTGCTGCAGGGCACGATCCAGGAGGCGTACGCGAAGAAGCGCTGGGCGCCGGCGGGTGTCGAAGTCGTGCCGTACCAGACGCAGGACCTCGCGTATGAAGATCTGAAGTCAGGCCGTCTCGACGCGACGTTCCAGGATTCGGAAGCGGGGGCGAAGGGTTTCCTGTCGAAGCCGCAAGGCGCGGGCTTCGCGTTCGCGGGCGACCACGTGAGCGATGCCGAGATCCTCGGCACGGGTGTCGGCTTCGGTCTGCGCAAGAACGACGCCCAGCTGAAGACCGCGGTCAACCAGGCACTGAAGGAGCTGAAGGCCGACGGCACGATCGACGGCCTCGCGAAGAAGTACTTCAGCGTGCCCGTGACGCTCAAGTAACGCATTCGACGGGCGGCTCGCCGCCGCGTCTCGATGCTCGATCCGACCGGCCGCGCAAGCGGCCGGTTTCGTTTCCGCGCGCGGCTTGCCCGGTCAACGCTGTTGCGTCCGCGAATACTTCTCCGTCGCGGCACGCGCCGGGGATGCGATCGGCCGCGCGGCGGCACGCATCATGCGTCGCGCGGCGCGTCGATCGGACGCTGGTCCGCCATCGGCGCATCCGCGCGGAGATGCGCGTCACTCGTCGGACGGCCGAGATAGTCGGTCCAGCACTTGCGCTCGATGTCGTAGAGCTTGCAGCGCCGCGCCGTATCGAAATACCAGCGCCAGCTGAAGCGCTGCACGACGATCCGCCCCGGCAGCATCGCTTCGAGCTTCGCCTGTGCGTCCTTCAGCCCGTACAGCGGGATGCTCATGTCGACGTGGTGAGCGGTGTGCTCCATGATGTGATGCATCAGTGCGCCGATGCCGAACGGGAACGTCAGGTGCAGCGTCGTCGACACGAACGGCGCCGTGCGCGACCACTCGGTGCGGTTCGCGTGCCACGAGATCCGCGGATCGGTGTGGTGGACGTAGACGACGAAGCCGAACATCGAGCACCAGAACAGGAACGGAACGACGACGCCCGTGACGACCAGCAGGAGCGCCGATTGATGCGTCGCCGCTGCAATCCAGACGACCGCGCCGATCCAGATCGCGGCGAAGCCCGTGACGAGCAGGCAGTCGCGCCGGAACACGGGCCGCGACGCGCCGAGATAGGTCTTCGTCGGAAAGTACATCCGCAGCCACCAGATTTCGACGAGATAGTAGAGCCCGGGCGCCCAGCCGCTGCGATAGAGGCGATCGAGGAAGCGCCGCGTCGGCGACAGCGCGGCGAACTCGTCGGGCGTATGCGGCGCCCATACGAAGTCGAAGCCTTTCAGGTTCGTATAGCCGTGATGGACGACGTTGTGGCCGACTTCCCACAGGCTGTACGGCGTCAGCGACGGCAGGAACGCGATGCGGCCGAGCCAGCGGTTGAGCCGGTGATTCGGCGTGAGGCTCTGGTGGCACGCATCGTGGCCGATGATGAACAGGCGTCCGGTGACGAAGCCGGCCGCCATGCCGCAGACGATTTTCACGATGCTCGACGGTGCGAGCAGCGCGCCCGCGAACGCGGCGAAGAGCAGCAGGTAGTCGACGACGAGCAGCACGATCGAGCGCGCGATCACGCGCTGGCCGAACGGCGTGATCCACGAGCGGATGACCTTGCGGTGCGGCATCGGATCGTCGACATGAACCGGGGTGAAAGAGTCGTTCATAAAATCGGCACCACGAAAAGACATCGAAGCGCCGCCGCCCGCGCTCCGCGATGCGCCGACCGAATGGCGTCGACGGGCGGAGGAGGGCGGCGGCGCGCATATCGGTCGCCGGATCGCAGACGGAACGCCCGCCGCGCGCGGCATCGCGATCCTGACCGCGTCGGCGAGCGCGATCGGCGATCGCATCGGCGGAGGATTCGGCGAGCGAATCGGAAACGGCTCGCGCAACATCGGCGAAATCAACTTCGCATTCACGCCGGGCAAACGGTCCGGCCGACGCACGCATGCGACCCGACACGAACGCATGCGACCCGACACGATCCGGCAACGACAAAGGCAATGCCGTCCCGCGCGGGACGGCATCGACGAAAGGCAAGGAAACGGCTATCGCGACATCATGTTCATGTGGACGTTGTGCATGACCCAAAGCGTGCCGAAGATCAGGATCAGCGCGGTCAGCACCGTGTAGCTGAACGCCATCACGTTCCAGCGCTGGCTCGACGACGTGTTCATGTGCAGGAAGTACACGAGGTGCACGACGATCTGCACGCCCGCGAGCACGGCGAGCGACACGAGCGCTTCGCGCGGCGGCAGCACGCCGGCCATCACGAGGCCGAACGATGCGGCCGTCAGCAGCACCGACAGCACGAAGCCCGCGATGTAGCCGCCCACGGTGCCGTGCGCTTCATCGCCGTGAGAATGATGCGTATGTGCCATTTAGATCACGCTCGCAAGATAGACAAAGGAAAACACGCAGATCCAGACGATGTCGAGGAAGTGCCAGAAGAGGCTGAGGCACGTGAGCCGGCGCACGTCGCGCTCGGTCAGCTCGGGGCGGCGCAGCGCCTGCAGCGCGAGCACGACCATCCATACGAGGCCGGCCGTCACGTGCAGCCCGTGCGTGCCGACGAGCGTGAAGAACGACGACAGGAACGCGCTGCGCTGCGGGCCCGCGCCTTCGGCGATCAGGTGCGAGAACTCGCGCAGCTCCATCGCGAGGAAGGCCGCGCCGAGCACGAACGTCACCGCGAGCCAGCCGAACACCGCGCCGCGCCGCCGCTTGTGCGCGCCGATCATCGCGAAGCCGTACGTGATGCTGGAGAGCAGCAGCGCGGCGGTTTCGAGCGCGACGCCGGGAATGTCGAACAGATCCTTGCCGGTCGGGCCGCCCGCGAACTGATTGCCGAGCACCGCGAACGTGGCGAACAGCGCCGCGAAAATGATGCAGTCGGTCATCAGGTACAGCCAGAAGCCGAACACCGAATGCGACGGCGGATGATCGTGCGATGCCGCGTGGTCGAGCATCATCGTGTTGTGCGACATCAATTGACCTCCAGTTCGACTTGCGCCGGCCGTGCCGGAATGCGCGTGCCGCCGCGCTTTTCTTCGATCTTGCGGACCGTTTCGGCCGGAATGAAATAGCCGTCGTTATCGCGCGCGCTATACAGGATCACGGTCGCGACGATGCCGGCGAACGCCGCGATCGCGAGCCACCAGATGTGCCACACGAGCGCGAAGCCGAGGATCAGGCTGAGCATGCCGATGATAAAGCCCGCACTCGTGTTCGACGGCATGTGGATGTCCTGATAGACGATCTTCTTGCCGGTGCCGAGACCGAGGCCGTGCTCCTTGCGGTATGCGAATTCGTCGAGCGCGTGCACGGTCGGGATCACCGCGAAGTTGTAGACGGGCGGCGGCGAAGTCGTCGCCCATTCGAGCGTGCGGCCGTTCCACGGATCGCCGGTCGCATCGCGGTATTCGGGCTGGTTGCGGTTGCGCACCGCGACCCACACCTGCGCGACCTGATGCAGCACGCCGATCGCGATCAGCGCGACGCCGCATGCTGCGACAATCAGCCACGGATGCCATGCCGGATTGTCGTAATGGTTCAGGCGCCGCGTCATCCCCATGAAGCCGAGTACGTAGAGCGGCACGAACGACACGTAGAAGCCGACGAACCAGCACCAGAACGCGCGCTTGCCGAGCTTCTCGTCGAGCTTGAAGCCGAACGCCTTCGGGAACCAGTAATGGAAGCCCGCGAAATAGCCGAACACGACACCGCCGATGATCGCGTTATGGAAGTGCGCGATCAGGAACAGGCTGTTGTGCAGCACGAAGTCCGCGCCGGGGATCGCCATCATCACGCCCGTCATCCCGCCGAGCGTGAACGTCACCATGAAGCCGATCGTCCACAGCACGGGCGCGGTGAACTCGATGCGGCCGCGATACATCGTGAACAGCCAGTTGAAGATCTTCACGCCGGTCGGGATCGCGATGACCATCGTCATGATCCCGAAAAACGCGTTGACGTTCGCGCCCGAGCCCATCGTGAAGAAGTGGTGCAGCCACACGAGGAACGCGAGCACCATGATCACGCACGATGCGTAGACCATCGTCTTGTAGCCGAAGAGGGGCTTCTTCGCGAACGTCGCGATCACTTCCGAATAGATGCCGAACGCGGGCAACACGAGGATATACACCTCCGGATGGCCCCACGCCCAGATCAGGTTCAGGTAGACCATCGCGTTGCCGCCGGCGTCGTTCGTGAAGAAGTGCATGCCGAGATAGCGATCGAGGCCGAGGAGGGCGAGCGCGACGGTCAGGATCGGGAACGTCGCCATGATGAGGACGTTCGAGCAGAGTGCGGTCCACGTGAACACCGGCATTTTCATCAGCGTCATGCCGGGCGCGCGCATCCGGATGATCGTCACGAAGAAGTTGATCGCGGTGATCAGCGTGCCGACGCCGGATATCTGCAGCGCCCACAGGTAGTAGTCGACGCCGACGCCCGGACTGAACTGCAATTCCGATAGCGGCGGATACGCGAGCCAGCCCGTCTGCGCGAATTCGCCGACGACCAGCGAGACGTTCATCAGCAGCGCGGCGACGGCCGTCATCCAGAAGCTCAGCGAGTTGAGGAACGGGAACGCGACATCGCGCGCGCCGATCTGCAGCGGCACGATCAGGTTGAAGAGCCCGACGAGCAGCGCCATCGCCATGAAGAAGATCATGATGACGCCGTGCGCGGTGAAGATCTGATCGTAGTGGTGCGGCGGCAGATAGCCGGGGCCGTTGTACGCGAACGCAAGCTGCAGGCGCATCATCACGGCGTCCGCGAAGCCGCGCAGCAGCATCAGCACCGCGACGACGAGATACATCACGCCGATCTTCTTGTGGTCGACTGACGTGAGCCACTCGGTCCACAGCCATTTCCAGCGATTCGTGTAGGTCAGCGTGCCGACGACCGACAGCGCGACGAGGGCCATGAGCGCGGCCGCGCCCATGACGATCGGCTGATCGAACGGGATTGCCGAAAGCGTCAATTTACCGAACATGCGTTACCCCTTCGTCCGACAGGCGGCGTCCGTCAGATCGAGGACTTGGCCGTTGTTGTATTTCGCGATGATGTTGTGAAAGAGGCGCGGATCGACCGTCGAGTAGTAGCGCACCGGCTGCTTCTCGCTCGGCTGCGCGAGCTGGCCATACGCGGTCATGTCGAGCCGGTCCGACGATGCGCGCACCTTCGCGACCCACGCGTCGAATGCGTCGCGCGGCGTTGCGAGCGTGCGGAACTTCATGTCGGAAAAGCCGCGGCCGCTGTAATTCGCGGAAATGCCGGCGAAGTCGCCCGGCTCGTCGGCGATCAGGTGCAGGCGCGTCTGCATGCCGGCCATCGCGTAGACCTGCGTGCCGAGCTGCGGGATGAAGAACGAATTCATCACCGAATCGGACGTGATGCGGAAATTGACCGGCGTGCCGACCGGCACCGCCAGTTGGTTCACCGAAGCAATGCCGAGGTCCGGATAGACGAACAGCCACTTCCAGTCGAGCGCGACGACCTCGACGTCGATCGGCTTCACCGGCGATTCGAGCGGCCGATACGGATCGAGCTCGTGCGTGGTCTTCCACGTGAGGATGCCGAGGAACAGGATGATCAGCGACGGCACCGTCCAGATGACGATCTCGATCGCGGTGGAATGCGCCCACTTCGGCGCGTAGGTCGCGTTGCGGTTCGAGGCGCGGTAGCGCCACGCGAAGAGCAGCGTCAGGAAGATCACCGGCACGACGACGATCAGCATCGCCCACGTCGACGTCGCGATCAGCGACTTCTCCGCGGCGCCGACCGCGCCTTTCGGATCGAGCACGTGCAGTTCGCTGCATCCGGAAAGACCCGCGACGAGTCCTAATCTCAAGATCGCGGACGTTCTACTCGTAATTCTTCGGACCATGACAGTTCGCCTGAGTGTGTGATGAAGCGGGCTTGCGAGACGTCGAAACGCCTTCGTCGAACTTGATGCGACATCCAGTCGCTTTGGCGGCGGAATGTAGCGGAATTTCGCGCGGCCCATGTTGACGATTCGCAAACAACCAATGGGACGAGGTCTTGATGTGTGTTCAGACGAGCTCAATGCGTGACGAAAATGCGCATCTGAAAGGCGGCTCGAATGGGAAAAGCCGATGCGGCGCGCGCTCGCCCCGACGGCCGTCGATGGCCGCGAGCGGCCCGAAAAGCTTGTGCTGAATCAACGGGAACGAAGATCGGCGAGCGAAAGGCCCGAGCGGCATGTACCTTCGAAGACGCGATCCGTCAGGTCGCCTCCGAGTCACACACCACTTCCGTTCTTCGATGCAAGACCTCTCACCCGAGCTGAAACTCGACGATCCGTTCGTCGACGCCGTTCATACGGAATTCGTCCAACTGCTCGATGCGGCCGCGCGCGCGGACGACGCGCATTTCCTGCAGGCGTTCGACGCCTGGGCCGATCACTGCCGGCAGCACTTCGAACGAGAAGAGCGCTGGATGGCGAGCACGAAGTTCGGGCCGCAGTATTGCCATGCGGCCGATCACAACGAAGTGCTGAAGGTGGCGGCGGCGGTGCGCGACAAGGTCGCGCGCGACGCGCAGTTCGAACTGGGCCGCCAGTTGCTGGTGGAGGTATCGGAATGGTTCGATCATCACGTCCGGACAATGGACTCGATGATGGTCGCTCACCTGAAGATGCTCAATTTCGCGATGACGGACGAGCAGACCGAAGTCTGACGCGACCCCGCCGATCGCGGGGCGGCGGCGCGGAGACGATGAACGGAAGCGGGCTCGGCTGCGGCTGGCTCAGCCGCGCAACGATCGCGGGTCGCTCGCGCTCGCGTTCGAGTGCGATGCGCGTCGCTCGTCCGTTTCCGCACGCATGCCCGTCATCGCGTTCGCGCAGCGCCCTTCGCCGGCATCGCGATCGCGAACTCATGCAGCTTCTCGGCAGCGCTCAATCCGTTCTTCGCCGGTGGGCCGACAAGATCGGCAAGCGTCGCGCCGTCCAGTTCCTTGAAGTACGCGCGCAGTGCGCTGTCGAGCAGCCGCTCGAGCCGGCATTTCGCCGCGAGCATGCAAGTGTTCGTGTGCCGGTCGAAGCACTCGACGAGACGAAAGTCGGTTTCGGATGCGCGGATCACGTCGCCGATGCCGATGCGCCCGGGCGGCAGCGCGAGTCGCACGCCGCCGCCGCGGCCCCGCGTCGTCTCGAGCGTGCCCTGGCGCGCGAGGCTGTTGACGATTTTCGTCAGGTGATTCTTCGACACGTTGTGGCGCTCGGCGAGTTCGGCGATCGTGATGAGTCGGTCCGGATTCGACGCGCAGTACATCAGCACGCGCAACGTGTAGTCCGTGTATTCAGAGAGTCGCATACGTGGCAAAAAGATGCATGTCTTATGTTGCTATCGAGGGTGGCGCGCTATAACATGCGCAGTACATGCGCGTTATATCGCTAACCGATGCATGTTGCAAGCCGGGTGATCGCCAACGGCGTTTCCCGGCGGGTGGCGAGCGTTGCGCATCGGCCGCGCGCCGCATCCCTCTCCTTTTTCAAGAGCCAAGTCATGACCGCGCAGTACGCATCCATCATCGACGTTCGTAGGATTCCTCATCACAAGCGCCATGCGCTGATCTTCGGCACCTTCGACGCATTGCCCGACGGCGAGGCATTGCAGCTCATCAACGATCACGATCCGAAGCCGCTTTATTATCAGCTCGAGGAGCGTGCGGCCGATGCGTTCGAATGGACCTATCTGGAGGCCGGGCCGTCGCAGTGGCGCGTGCAGATCGCGAAGCGCGACGGCGCGTTCGGGCACGACGCGGGCGACAGTTGCTGTTCGGGCGGCAGCTGCGGCGGTTGAATCGCGTGCTGTGACGTCCGGCCTGTGTGTCGCGTCGCGTTGCTGCGGCGAACCCGGGGGCGGGCGTCGGTGTGTCGTGCGGCCCGCGATACTTCCGCACAGGCCCGCATCGTTTCGCCTGGCTTCGAAGCCGTCGATCCCGATAGAGAAAACGCCCGCGAGCACGGGCGGGAAGATGCGAGCGATCGGCTTCAGCGTTTCGTCACTTCATGGGCACGGCGCTTTCGCGTCAGAGACCGAGCGTCAGCATCGCCGTCTCCGACATGCGCGAGCGATCCCACGGCGGATCGAACACCATGTCGACGTTGACCTCGCCGACGAACGGCAGCGCGAGCACCTTGTCGGCAACTTCGTCGGCGAGCGCTTCGCCCATTCCGCAGCCGGGCGCCGTCAACGTCATCCTGATCGATACGCGCAATCGGTCGTGCTCGGCGGGCTCGATCGTGCACGCGTAGATGAGACCGAGCTCGACGATGTCGACCGGAATTTCCGGGTCGTAGCAGGTCTTCAGCGTCTGCCAGATGAACGCTTCGGCCTCGTCCGGCGAGACCTCGTCCGGCGCTTCGATCGTTTCGGGCGGAACCCGGCCGATCGCGTCCGCATCCGCGCCGCGCAGCCGTACCATCTGGCCGCCGACGATGAGCGTAAAGTTCGTGCCGAGCGCCTGCGTCACTTCGGCGATCGTGCCCGCCGGAATGTCGAGCGGCGCGCCGGACGGCACGCATTCGACGGCGACCGCTCGCTGCACGATGACAGTTTCTTTCGGGCGTCTCATGATGTATGCGGTTCCTGATCGGACGAAGCGGCCGCGGGCGTGTCGAGCGCGTGCGCGAGCGCATGCCAGCCGAGCAGCGCGCATTTGATCCGGCTCGGATAGCGCTGCACGGCGACGAGGCTCGCGAGCTTGCCGAGATACGCTTCGTCGTGCTCGGCCTGGCCCGTCAGCACCGCGCGGAATCGCTGCTGCAACTGCCGCGCGGCTTCGATGTCGCGACCGATCACGGCCTCCGTCATCATCGACGCGGACGCGATGCAGATCGCGCAGCCGTAGCCGTCGAAGCGGATGTCGCCGATCCGGCCGCCTTCGATGCGCAACTGCACCTTCAGGTCGTCGCCGCACTGCGGATTGTGTCCGCGCGCTTCGTGCGTCGGATCGCCGAGCTTGCCGAAGTGACGCGGCGCACGCTTGTGCTCGACGATGAGCTCCTGATAGAGCGTGCTTTGCGCGTCGGTGGGCGCAGCGAGGGAGGAAGTCGAATTCATCGCAATACCTTCAGTGCTTGCGCGACGCCGGCCATGAGACGCTCGACCTCGTCGTGCGTGTTGTAGAGCGCGAACGACGCGCGCGTCGTCGGCCCGCAGCCGAGCCGTTCGAGAAGCGGCTGCGCGCAGTGGTAGCCCGTGCGCACCGCGATGCCGCGCTCGTCGAGCAACGTGCCGATGTCGTGCGGATGCGCGCCGTCGGCGACGAACGACACGATCGCCGACGATGCGTGCTCGGCGAGCACGGTCACGCCGTCGAGCGCCGCGAGGCCCGCGGCCGCGTGATCGCGCAGCGCGCGCACGTGCGCGTCGATCGTCGCACGGCCGATTTCGTCGATGTAGTCGGCGGCGGCGGCCATCCCGACGACGCCCTCGACGTTCGGCGTGCCGCCTTCGAGCCGTGCCGGCAATGCGTCGAACGTTGCGTCCGTTTCGCCGACCCAGCTCACCATGTCGCCGCCGAAGCGCAGCGGGACGAGCCGCTCGAGCGCCTCGCGGCGGCCGGCGAGCGCGCCCGTTCCCATCGGCCCGTACATCTTGTGGCCGGAGAAGGCGACGAAGTCGCACGCGAGCGCCGACACATCCGGTACTTCGTGGCCGGCCGCCTGCGCCGCGTCGAGCACCGTCAGCGCGCCCGCCGCGCGCGCGGCCGCGAGCAGCGCTTCGTACGGCGGCCGCTCGCCCGTCGCGTTCGAGCAGGCCGTGACCGCGAACACGCGGGTGCGCGGCGTCAGCAATCGTTCGAGATCCTTCACATGCAGACGGCCTTGCGGATCGGCGTGGAGGGTCCGCAATCGCGCGCCGCAGCGGCGCGCGGCCATCTGCCACGGCACGAGGTTCGCGTGATGCTCGAGCGCGCTGACGACGATCTCGTCGCCTTCGCGCAGTACCGCGGGCGCGTGGCCCGGAAGCGACAGGCCTTGCGCGACGAGATTCAGCGCGTCGGTCGTGCCGGACGTGAAGACGAGCAGGTGGTCGGCGCCGGCGCCGACGAAGCGCGCCAGCGTATCGCGCGCATGCTCGTACGCGTCGGTCGCGCGCTGGCTCAGCGTATGGACGCCGCGATGAATGTTCGCGCGATCGCGCTCGTCGAAGCGGCGCATCGCGGCGAGGACGGGCTGCGGCATCTGCGTCGTCGCCGCGTTGTCGAGATAGACGAGCGGCACGCCGTTGATGCGCTGCGCGAGCGCCGGAAACGCGCTCGCCATCGTGGTGGAGCGCGGCATGTCACCCATGACGGCTCTCCGGTCGTTCAGCGAGGTGCCGTGCGACTTCGCGCGCGAGCAGCGCGTCGCCGCCGAGCGTCTCCAGCGTGCTGGGCGTGTCGATGCCGCGCGCGAGCGCCGCGTGCGCCATCCCGGCGACGATCATCGCCAGCGCGTCGCGCCGATCGAGACCGCGCTGGCATGCGTAGAAGAGCGCGTCGTCGGGCAATGCGCCCCACGTCGCGCCGTGCGCGGCCTGCACGTCGTCGTGATGGATCTCGAGATGCGGTCGCAGCACGACGCGCGGCTCGCCGCTCGTCGGAATGCCGCTCAGACGCTGCCGAAGATCGGCGCCCGACGCGCCCGCCGCAATCGACGAAAACGCATTCGCGACGACCTGAGCGTCGCCGCTTGCGAGCGCGAGCGTATCGATCGAGCTTTGTGTGTGCGCCGCGGCGTGCGATGCGCGCACTTGCTGCTCGAGCTTCGCGTGTGCCGATGCGAACAGCACGCCGGACGCGCGCGCGAGCGCGCGTTCGCCGCGCAGATCGAGCACGGTGCGCTGCAGGTGGTAGTCACAGCCCGCGCCGAGCAGCGATTGCCGGTATTGCGCGTCGCGCTCGAGCCGCACGTGCACGTGATGCGCGATCCGGTCGTGCGCGCCGGGCGTCGCGATGCGCAGATGTTCGAGCGACGCGCCGGCGCCGAGCCGGACGTACGCATGCAGATTCTGCGTGATCGGGCCGCTGCGGCCCGCGAGATCGTGCTCGTGCGACTCGATCAGCATGCAGTGCGCGCCGGGCAAGACGTCGATCACGACGAGCGGCGCTTCGACGCCCGCATGCGGTTGCAGCCGAAGCTGCAGCATCGTGGGTGTGCGGCGCGCCGGCCCGCTGCCGACGCGCAGACGCAGGCCCGCTTCGCATAGCGCGCGATGCGCCCAGAAAAACGGTGCGGCGTCGTCGCCGGGTTGCGTCGGCAGATCCTCGAATAGCGCGGCGCGCTCGTCAGGATCGGCGGTGCTCAGCCAGCATGCATCGACATGCTCGAGCGAGCCGGAACCGACGGGCGCGAGCATCCAGCCGGCGCGTGCGGCGGGCAGATCGGTTGCATGTGCGCCGTGAACGTCGTCGCCGAGCCACGCATCGGCCGCGGGCGGCGGCAGATGACGGAACGATTCGGCGCGGCGGGAGATCCAGCCGTGTGCCGACAATTGGCGGCGGGCGGCGAGCCTGTCGGTGTCTGTCGTCGTCATCGCGTCAGGCCTCCACGAGCGCGTCGGAGCGAACGAAACCCTTTGCGGCGATCTCGCGGGCGAGGTCGAGATCGCCGGATTCGACGATGCGACCGCGATCGAGCAGCAGCACGGCGTCGGGCGCGAGCGACTCGATCATCTGCAGGTAATGCGACACGATCACGAACGCGGTGCCTTGCTCACGCAGCCGGCCGATGAGATCGATCGTCGCGCGCACGCCATCGACGTCCATCCCCGAGTCGATCTCGTCGAGCATCGCGAGCCGCGGACGCAGCAGCGCGAGCTGCAGCAGCTCGTTGCGCTTGCGCTCGCCGCCCGAGAAACCTTCGTTCATCGAACGATTGAGCATCGCATCGGACAGGCCGACGCGCGTGGCGGCCGCGCGCGCATCGCCGAGAAAGTCGACCGCATCGAGCGCGGTATCGCCGCGTGCTTCGCGCACCGCGTTGAGCGCCGTTCGGATGAAAAGACTGTTCTTTACGCCCGGGATGTCGGGCGGCGCCTGGAACGACAGGAACAGGCCGGCGCGCGCGCGGTCCTGCACGCTCATCGCGAGCAGGTCCTGCCCGGCGAATCGCGCGCGGCCGTGCGCGACGCGATACGCCGGATGGCCCGCGAGCGTCATGCCGAGCGTGCTCTTGCCGCTGCCGTTCGCGCCCATCAGCACGACGAGCGCGCCGGCCGGCACGTCGAGCGACACCGATTGCAGCACGCGGCGCTCGGCGATGTCGACGCTCAGGTCGAATATCTGCAGCAGAGGTTCGGATTGATTCATGGTTCTTCCTCGGTTCGTCACGTTTGGGGGATCAGCCGACGGCGCCTTCGAGCGACACCGCGAGCAACGCCTTCGCTTCGAGTGCGAATTCCATCGGCAGCGCTTCGAGCACGGCCTGGCAGAAGCCGCCGACGATGAGCGCCGTCGCTTCCTGCGGATCGATGCCGCGCTGCCGGCAATAGAAGAGGCGGTCTTCGCAGATGCGCGTCGTCGTCGCTTCGTGCTCGACGACGGCGTCGCGGCGTGCGCTCTCGATGTACGGGAACGTGTGCGCGCCGCACTGCGGGCCGATCAGCAGCGAATCGCACTGTGTGTGGTTGCGCGCGCCCGCGGCGCTGCGTGCGACGCGCACGAGGCCGCGATAGCTGTTCTGGGCGCGGCCGGCGCTGATTCCCTTCGACACGATCCGGCTGCGCGTATTGCGGCCAAGGTGGATCATCTTCGTGCCGGTATCGGCCTGCTGATAGTGGTTCGATACGGCGATCGAATGGAATTCGCCGCTCGATTCGTCGCCGCGCAGCACGACGCTCGGATACTTCCACGTGATCGCGGATCCCGTTTCGATCTGCGTCCACGCGATGTGCGAGCGCGCGCCCGCGCAGAGTCCGCGCTTCGTCACGAAGTTGTAGATGCCGCCGACGCCGCGCTCGTCGCCGGGATACCAGTTCTGCACGGTCGAATACTTGATGTGCGCGTCGTCGTGCGCGACGAGCTCGACGACGGCCGCATGCAGCTGATGCTCGTCGCGTTGCGGCGCGGTGCAGCCTTCGAGATAGCTGACGTGGCTGCCGGGCTCGGCGATGATCAGCGTCCGTTCGAACTGGCCGGTGTTCTGCGCGTTGATGCGAAAGTACGAAGACAGCTCCATCGGACAGCGCACGCCCTCCGGCACGTAGACGAACGAGCCGTCGGAGAACACGGCGGAATTCAGCGCCGCGTAGAAATTGTCGGTGGGCGGCACCACGGTGCCGAGATAGCGCTCGATCAGCTCGGGATGATGCTCGACCGCGTGCGAGAACGAACAGAAGATCACGCCCGCTTCGGCGAGCTGCTCGCGAAACGTCGTGCCGACCGACACCGAGTCGAACACCGCGTCGAGCGCGACGCCGGCGAGCCGCGCGCGCTCGTGCAGCGGCACGTTGAGTTTCTCGTAGGCCTCGAGCAGCTTCGGATCGACGTCGTCGAGGCTCTTCGGCCGGTCCTTCAGCGATTTCGGCGCCGAATAGTACGACTGCGCCTGGAAGTCGATCGGCGCGATGCGCAGCTTGCCCCAATCGGGCGGCGACATCGTCAGCCAGCGCTCGAACGCGGCGAGCCGCCATTTCAGCAGGAATTCCGGTTCGCGCTTGCGACGCGAAATCTCGCGGACGACGTTCTCGTCGAGACCGGGCGGCAGCGAGTCGGATTCGATGTCGGTCACGAACCCGTGCCGATACGATTGTTCGAGCGCTCGTGCGAGCGGCGTGGCTTGGTCGACGTTGAGCATGGGCGAATCCGTGTAGAGCAGGGCGGTCGCGACGATGCGGTTCGGAACGGAACGCGGGACGCGACTCGATTCGGTCTGGAATCTAATTGATGTATATGGTATGCAGCTATTTGACGAGCCGCAAGCGATCGAGCGGAGACCCTGTTTCGAGTCGTGTCTTTACGATCTGAATATGAGACGCGAGGCGGGGCCGGACGGCACGCGCCATGGGCCGTGTCCCGTCAACGTGCTGCCGCGGCGGACGGCGACACGCTCGGGATGCCTGCTGGCGCGGCGCGGCTTTTCGCACGGTGTCGGGGCGGAGTTGGGCCGGATCGAAAACCGGTCGGAGTCCGTCCCGATCGGAGCGCGTGTCTCTCGTCGTTCGATCGATGCGCAATGCGGCATTCGACGCTCGTTCTGCCGCGGCAGAACCACGCGGATGTCGCGAATCGGGTCGCGACGAATCGACGGTTCAACCCGCCTTGCCGTCGATGCGTGACGACGTCAGATAGCCGGTGTAGCGCAGCCCATACGCGGCGAACGCCGCCACCCAGCACGCACCCGCCAGATCGACCCAGACGCTCGTCGCGTCGGGCGCGAGCCACGGCCCGAACACGCGCACGAGCGCGGCTGCGATCAGCAGCCAATAGCACACGATCTCGGTCGGCCCGGCGCGCGGCGGTCGGCCCGTATGTCCGAGCGCGGTGCGCGTGATCATCGCGACGATTGCGCAGCCGATCACGCCGACCGTCAGCGCATGAATCGCGAGCGAGTGCGGCGCGATGTCGAGCGCGGCAAGCGCGAGCATCGCGAAGCCGACCGGCACCCACGCATACGCGACATGCAGGATCCACAGGATAGGCCGCGCGCCGACGCGCCACGAGCGCCAGCCGACGACGCGCATCGCGTGCAGCGCGGCCGCCGCGAACGCGATCGCGGCGACGAGCGCGGCGGGCAAGTTCGTCGCATCCGCGCAGAACGCGAGCACGGTGACGGGCGCGGCCAGCGTCTCGACGAATTTCCAGCGCTTCACCGTGAAGCCGGGAATCGCGTTCATCGTGAACGTCGGAACGATGCGTCCCGCGATCACGACGACGAACAGCATGATGAAGCCGACGGCCGCATACGCGGCCTGCAGCGCGAGATCGAAGCGTCCGTGCGCGGCCCACCAGTGAAAGAGCATATTCAGCACGCCGAACAGGAAGAGCGCGATGGTCAGGAACACGTTGCGATGATTGCGCGCGGCGAGCAGCACGCGCAACAGGATGACCGCGGTGACCGGCAGGAATGCGGAGTCGACGATGGCGGCGAGCGGTTCAGGGCCCGCCCAGACGAGAAGGCGGCCGGCGGCCCACAGCAGCCACAGCGCGGCGAGCTGCGCGCCATGCGGCGTATCGCGCGACGTCCACGCGCGGATTGCCGTGAGCAGAAAGCCGACGATGATCGCGGTCGAGAAGCCGAACACCATTTCGTGTACATGCCAGACAAGGCCGCTCATGCCGGGCGTCCGTCCGGCGACTGGATAGCCATGCAGCGATGCGAGCCAGAGCGCGATCGAGACGGCCCCGAAATACGCGCCGCCGAGATAGAACGGCCAGAATCCGAGCCGCAGCATCGGCAGGCCGGTGGGTTGTCGAGTCGGCTGATGGGTCGCGAGAGGGATCTTCATGTTGGCGCTCCACGTAAGATGCATTTACGATGTATCTTAGTGTGTGAATCGATGCAGGTCCAACGTTTGTGCGCGGGTTGGTGCGCGGCGACGGGTCGCGATTTCGCGGTAGTCGCGAGCGATGCAGGCAGCAGAAGACGACTGGGCCTGAATTGCCCGGCCTCGGACATGCACGATGCGGCGATGGCGTGCCGGCATTCGTCGGCGTCGCGCGTTGCCGGAATCCCACATCGAACGCTGTTTTTGATTTGCGTCAAACGATGATCAGGAAAACCGAGCATTAGCGCATTCGCGGCGTGCCGACGCATGGCGCGGCCGGCGTCGCGCTGGATGCGCGCAAATGACGCGGGGTGCGCAGAGTTTCGAAGCATGTGCGTGCCGCCGGCGTGCTTCGCGCCGTAGCCGACAACGGCATTGGCCGCGCGCGGCGCAATTTGTACGATGCGGAGATATTTTCGATGTCGATATCCGATGATTGATTTTATTCAAGTCTCGGGCCGATCGATCCGTATACAGCACTGAGGCCGATACGGTCGTCTCATCACATCGAAAAGGGGCAGGAATGAGCAAGCAATTATTTGGACCTGGAATGCGCGTGATGGCGCACTTGAAATTGCCCAGGAAGCTCGCGATTCTCGCCGTGCTGTTCATGGTGCCGCTCGTCGCGGCGCTCTATGCGACGCTCGCCACCGCACTTCACGCGTATGCGACGACGCAAAGCGAACGCGACGGCATCACGATCCTCGAAACGGCGCAGGATCTGCTGAAATCGGTGCAGGTGCGGCGCGGCGCGGGCGCGTCGGTGCTCGCGGGCAACGACGCGATGCGCGCGAAGTTCGATGCGGCGAACGCAGCCGCGGATCGCTTCGTGTCGACCTTGAAGCAGCAGGTGCGCGACACCGGCAGATTCGACGTCGTCGCGCCGGTCGACGCGCTCGCGAGCCAATATGCGAAGGCGGCGGCGGGCGGACTCGATAGGCCCGCCGCTGCGCTTTTCAATTCGCATACCGAAGTCATACACTCGATCTTCCTGTTCGAGAAGGACCTCGCGGTCGCGTCGCAGCTCGGCATCGATCCGGATGCGTCGAACTATCACCTGATCGACTCGGTGCTGTTCGTGCTGCCGGGCACTGCCGAGACTGTCGGCGTGCTGCGCGGCAAGGGTTCGGCCGCGTTGAGCGGCGGCTCGTTCGGCGACGCCGACAAGCGTGAACTCGCGGTGCGCGCAATGGGGCTCGCCGAGCAGATGAACGTGATCCGTCATCATCTCGAGCGGATGAAAGCAGGGCTCGGCGGCAGCGGCGGCGCGCAGGCGCTGGACGGCGCCGATCTCGGCGCGGTCGCGGCATTTCAGCGCGCGGTGGCGTCGCTCGCGGGCGGCGACGCGGCGATCGATGCGAAAACGTACTTCCAGCGAGGCACCGATGCGATCGACGCGCTATACCGCACACACGGCGTGCTCGCGGAGCAATTGCGCGAGCGCCTCGCCGAGCGCGCGCACGCTGAGCAGACGAAGGTGATCGCGGTCATGACGCTGAGCGTCGCGCTCGTTGCGTGCGCGCTGTATCTCTTCGTCGCGTTCGCGATGTCGACGCACGACGACGTCGCGCAATTGTCCGGCTGCATGCGCGCGGTCGGCGACGGCGATCTGCGCGCGCGTCTCGAGGTGCGCGGGAGCGACGAATTCGCGTTCATCAAGGACGGCTTCAACGCGCTGCTCGACGTCTGGGCGCAGACGCTGACCGAGACGCGTCGCGTTGCGGATTCCGTGATGGTCGGCAGCCAGCAGATCGCGGCCGGCAATCTCGATTTGTCGGGCCGCACCGAGACGCAGGCGGCGTCGCTCGAGGAGACGGCCGCGAGCATGGAAGAGCTGACGTCGACGGTGCGCCACAACGCGTCGAACGCGTCGCATGCGAGCTCGCTGAGCGCCGAGGCATCCGAACGCGCGGCGGACACCGGCCGGATCATGGGGCGTGCGGTGTCGCTGATGACGAAGATTCACGACAGCTCGAACAAGATGGCGGAGATCGTGTCGGTGATCGAAGGCATCGCGTTCCAGACCAACATTCTCGCGCTGAACGCGGCCGTCGAGGCGGCGCGCGCGGGCGAGCAGGGCAAGGGCTTCGCGGTCGTCGCAGGCGAGGTGCGTGCGCTCGCGCATCGCAGCGCAACCGCGGCAAAAGACGTGAAGGAGCTGATTCACGAGTCGATCAGGCACGTGACCGACGGCTCGTCGCTGTTCAAGCGTGCGGACGATGCGATCCACAGCGTGAACGCGTCGATCCGCAGCGTCGACACCGTGGTCAGCGAAATCGCGAAGGCGTCCGAGCAGCAAAGCGACGGGATCGAGCAGGTCAATGCGGCGATCACGCAGATGGACGAAGTGACGCAGCGCAACGCGGCGCTCGTCGAGGAATCGGCGGCCGCGAGCGCGTCGCTGCGCGAACAGGCCGAGCACATGGGACAGCTTGTCGGGCGCTTCGTGCTCGCGTAGCGGACGGCCAGCCCATCAGCGTACACGCGCGCCGCGCCGCAAGCGGCGCGCGTGCAACGTCGGAGGTTGATTTACATCAAGTCCGTCCGTGCCGCTCGCCCGACAATGGAACGCCGGCGTTTCGCGCGGCATGCCAGGGTACAAGCAGATGGACATCACGACGCATTCGAACGACGGCACGGATACGACCGCGCCCACTCCCCACCACGACGTGTCCGCGTTCGCGGACGTTCAGATTTCCGAAGCGCTGATCCGGCGCTTCGATCGCCAAGGGCCGCGCTACACGTCGTATCCGACGGCCGACCGGTTTTCCGATACATTCGACGAGAACGCGTACCGCGAGCATCTTGCATGCCGCGCGGCGGCCGGACGCAATCCGCCGTTGTCGGTCTATCTGCACCTGCCGTTCTGCGAGTCGCTCTGCTACTTCTGCGCATGCAACAAGCTCATCACGCAGGACCATAGCCGGACGAGCGCTTACGTCGACTACCTGATCCGCGAAATGGAGCTCGCGGCGCCGCATCTCGGCCGCGACCGCGTGACGACGCAACTGCATCTCGGCGGCGGTACGCCGACGTTCTTCGCGATCGACGAGCTCGCGCGCCTGATGCGCGCGCTGCGCAGCCACTTCGATTTCGCGCCGCACGCGGAGCTCGGCGTCGAGATCGATCCGCGCACGGTCGACGAGCAGACGCTGCAGGCGCTCGCGGAGCTCGGCTTCAATCGGACGAGCTTCGGCGTGCAGGATTTCGATCCGTCCGTTCAGGAAGCGGTGCATCGCATCCAGCCGCTGCCGATGGTCGAGCGCGCGCTCGCCGCGAGCCGAGCGTCCGGCTTCGAGTCGATCAACATCGATCTGATCTACGGACTGCCGCGGCAGACGCCCGCGAGCTTCTCGCGCACGCTCGACGAGGTGATCCGGCTGTCGCCCGATCGCATCGCGGTCTATAACTATGCGCATCTGCCGAGCCGCTTCAAGGCCCAGCGCCTGATCGTCGAGCCGGAGCTGCCGCTCGCCGAGGATCGGCTGCGCATCTTCATCGAATCGACGCGGCGGCTGCTCGATGCGGGATACGTGTACATCGGGCTCGATCATTTCGCGAAGCCGACCGACGAGCTGAGCAACGCGCTGCGCGAACGCAGTCTCCATCGCAATTTCCAGGGCTATACGACGCAGGCCGAATGCGATCTGATCGGCTTCGGCATCTCGGCGATCGGCAAGATCGGCGCATCGTACAGCCAATCGACGCGCTCGCTGAAGACGTACTACCGCCATCTCGACGCCGGGCGCCTGCCGATCGAGCGCGGCTTCGCGCTGACGCCCGACGATCTGCTGCGGCGCGACGTCATCATGACGGTGATGTGCAGCACGCCGCTCGATTTCGCCGCGATCGGCCGCAAGCACGGCATCGACTTCGCACGGTATTTCGAGCCCGAGCTCGCGCGGCTCGAGCCCTATCGCGAAGCGGGCCTGCTGACGATCGACGCTGACCGAATCGCCATTACGCCGAAGGGGCGCATGTTCGTGCGCGCGATCGGCATGGTGTTCGACGGCTATCTCGGCCGGCCCGCTTCGGCGTCCTATTCGAAGCTGATCTAGTCGGGGGGGGGCGTGATGAAAGAAAGCAAGATTCCCGTACAGGACTTCCTCTCGAAATTGCCGCTTTTCAGCGCGCTTTCGCGCGGCGAGCTCGACAATCTCGCGCGCGGCACGATGCGCGTGCAGGCGCCGCGCGGGCAGACGGTGTTCAGCCGCGGCGATTCGTGCGGCGGTTTCCACATGATCGTCTATGGCCAGATCAAGCTGAGTTCGTTCTCGCCGCTCGGCATCGAGAAGATCGTGCGTCTGCTCGGGCCGGGCGACAGTTTCGGCGAAGCGGTGATGTTCATGGACAAGCCGTATGCGGTGACGGCGAAGGCGCTCACCGACACGCTGCTGCTGCACGTGACGAAGGCCGCCGTGATCGAGGAGCTCGATCACAATCCGGTGTTCGCGCGCAGGATGCTCGCGAGCCTCAGCATGCGGCTGCATCAGTTGGTTGTCGACGTCGAGACGTATTCGCTGCGCTCGGGTACGCAGCGCGTGATCAGCTATCTGCTCGAACAGACCGATACGCCCCCGGAGTCCGGCCTGCAGATTCGCCTCGAAACGGGCAAGAAGGCGATCGCGTCGCGGCTGAACCTCACGCCGGAGCATTTCTCGCGCGTGCTGCGCGATCTGTGCACGCGTGAGCTCGTCGTCGTCAATGGTCGCGACATCTTCATTCCCGACGTGAGCCGTCTACGCTCGGAGATGCAGTATTGACGCGATTCGCCGCCGGACTTGCGCGTAGCGCCGCAGCGCGCCGAGCATGTTGACGGCGAGCCAGCCGGCCGACACGCCGAGCGCGACGGCGGCCGGCCGCGCGAATGCGCCGGGTGTTACGCTCGCGGCGACGAGCAGCAGCAGCGCCACGGCGTGCGCGAAGAACTGCTGGCGGGCGATGCGGTCCGGCAGCATGTCCTTGACCTTCGGCATCGCGGGAATGGCGTTCGCACTCGACTTCTGCGCGTGATACCACAGCAGGAACGGGATGATCTTGTAGAGCATGCCGTTGATCGCCGACCATGCGCCGCCCATCATCAGCAGCACGCCGGTCGTGACCGCGACGTCGCGGCCGCCGATGCCCGCATTCGCGATCCAGAGCAGACTGCCGCATCCGACGCTTGCCGTCGCGGTGCGCCAGAACAGCGTCGTCGTATCGGCGTCGGGACGCTTGCGGGTCCATAGCAGATGAAACGTCAGCGCCGCGAATGCCGCGTACGCCGTATACAGCGCGATTCGGATCGCATCGGCGGCCAAGCCGATGCGGCCGGCAAATCCGAATGCGACGATCGACGCCGCGCCGAGCAGCGCGAACACGCATGGGCCGAGCCAGCGCGTGACGATGCGCGGATAGGGTTCGGTCACCTGGAACATCGGGATGAGCTGGTACGAGATGCCGATCGTCAGCAGCCCGACCCATCCGGCGAGCCCCCAGGTCGCGTGCAGATCGACGAGCGCGATCGAGAAGAAGGGCAGACGCCAGCCGAGCGCGAGCGCGAGCCCGAGCGATACGCCGAGCGCGATGGTCGCCGCGAGCGCGATCAATGCGAGGCGCACGGTGCGCAGCACGCTCGCAGCGCCTGCCGGCATGCGCCGCCAGTGACGCGCGAAGCCGATCCCGCATGCGAGCGCGAACCAGAGGAACGCCGCGCCGAGCATGAGCGCGGCGGGCGCGAACAACGCAGGCGCCGCGCACGCGAACGCCGCCGCGAGCAGCAGCGTGCCGAGCGTCAGGCATGCATGGATCGCGGTCGCACTTGCGACGGGCGACGCGATCCGGATGCCGGCTGCGACGGACATGATCTGGATCATCGCGCCGATCATCGTCGTCGCGAGCATGCCGAGCGCGCACAGATGCGCGAGCGCGAGCGCGTACGGCGACCAGCGCGACGCGAACGCATCCGGTCCGGCCCACAGCAGCACGCCTGCCGCGATGATCGCGAAGAGCGGCGCGCTGATGAAGAAGCGCAGCGGCGCGCTCAGCGCGGGGGAATGGTCGAGTTCGAGTTTGCGCTGCATGTCGGAGAAGATGCTGGCCGAGAGCGGCGTCGGGAACGTGCGCGGCGGCCGTTGCGCGCGGCCGCGACACCAAGGCGTGGCGACGCGACGCAGCCATGTTTCGGTATTCTGATCATAACCCCGGTCAGGGGCATGGCCCAGACAGAGATCTTGACGCGGATTAAGGCGACGGAAACGGTTTCGGCCGCACACTTACGCACCGGGCGTAAGCCGCCCCTTTCAGGAATTCGCCGTGTCCGCCGTCAAAACCGCATTCGAAAATCTCGTGATCAAGGGCAGGCCGTTGCTGCCGATTGTGCAAGGCGGGATGGGCGTCGGCGTGTCCGCGCATCGGCTCGCGGGCACCGTCGCGTCGCTCGGCGCGTGCGGCACGATCTCGAGTGTCGACCTGCGTCGACATCACCCCGATCTGATGGCGCGCACCGGCCGCTCGCGCGACCGCGCGCTCATCGACGCGGCGAATCTCGAAGCGCTGGATCGCGAGGTCCGTGCGGCGAAGTCGCTCGCGAACGGCAGCGGACTCGTCGCCGTCAACGTGATGCGCGCGTTGTCCGAGTATGCGTCGTACGTGCGGCAGTCGTGCGAGAGTGGCGCGCATGCGGTCGTCGTCGGCGCGGGCCTGCCGCTCGACTTGCCGGAGCTGACCGCCGATTTTCCCGACGTCGCGCTGATTCCGATCCTGTCGGATGCACGCGGGATCGGGCTCGTGCTGAAGAAGTGGATGCGCAAGAACCGTCTGCCCGACGCCGTCGTCATCGAGAATCCGCGCTACGCGGCGGGTCACCTCGGCGCGCCGACGACGGACAGCCTGAACAATCCGAATTTCGCATTTCCCGCCGTGCTGGAAGGCACGTTCGAACTGTTCAAGGAACTCGGCATCGAGCGTGAACGCATTCCGCTCATCGTGGCGGGCGGCATCCACAGCCACGAGCAGGTGCGGCAGCTGTTCGCGCTCGGCGCGAGCGCGGTGCAGCTCGGCACGCCGTTCGCCGTGACGGAAGAGGGTGACGCGCATCCGAACTTCAAGAAGGTGCTCGTCGAAGCGGGGCCCGACGACATCGTCACGTTCATGAGCGTCGCGGGCTTGCCCGCGCGTGCGGTGCGCACCCCGTGGCTCACGAACTATCTGGAACGGGAAAAGAAGCTGCAGCGCGCGGCGAAGCCGCGCAAGTGTCTGGTCGGCTTCGACTGCCTGCAGCAATGCGGATTGCGCGACGGCATCGCGAAGCAAGGCCAGTTCTGCATCGATACGCGGCTCGCGTTCGCGCTCGCGGGCGACATCAAGCGCGGCCTGTTCTTCCGCGGCTCGGAAACGCTGCCGTTCGGTCACGAGATCCGTTCCGCGCGCGAGCTGATCGACTATCTGCTGACGGGCGCGACGCCCGCGGTCGCCGTAGCCGAAACGCCCGAGCCGGCTCATGTGCCGCTGCCCGCGCTGAGCTGACGGCGCTTCGACCCGGGCGATGTCCATCCCCGCCGCTCGACGGCATGCCGCGAGCGGTTTCTCCTCTCTTTGATGGAGCCGTCATGCTATGACGCAAAGCAGTCACTGCGCGACCGATGCCGCGCAAATCGAACTGGTGTGTCCCGCAGGCAGCCTGCCCGCGCTGAAGGCCGCCGTCGACAACGGCGCAGACTGCGTGTACCTCGGCTTTCGCGACGCGACGAACGCACGCAACTTCGCGGGCCTGAACTTCGATGCACAGGCGATCGACACCGGCATCCGCTACGCGCACGAGCGCGGCCGCAAGGTGCTCGTCGCGCTCAACACGTATCCGCAGCCTGACGGCTGGACGGCTTGGCAGGAGGCGGTCGGCCGCGCGGCGGACGCGGGCGTCGACGCGATCATCGTCGCCGATCCGGGGCTCATGCGCTTCGCGCACCGGCGCTATCCGGAACTTCGGCTGCATCTGTCGGTGCAGGGCTCTGCGACGAACTACGAGGCGATCAATTTCTATCACGAGCATTTCGGCATCGCGCGCGCAGTGTTGCCGCGCGTGCTGTCGCTTACGCAGGTCGAGCAGGTTGCCGGGAATACGCCGGTCGAGATCGAGGTGTTCGGCTTCGGCAGCCTGTGCGTGATGGTCGAGGGGCGTTGCGCGCTGTCGTCGTACGCGACGGGCGAATCGCCGAACACGCGGGGCGTGTGCTCGCCGGCTAAATCGGTGCGCTGGCAGAAGACGCCGGACGGCCTCGAGTCGCGGCTGAACGGCGTGCTGATCGACCGTTACGCGGATGGCGAGAACGCCGGCTATCCGACGCTCTGCAAAGGGCGCTTCACGGTCGACGACGAAAGCTACTACGCGATCGAGGAGCCGACGAGCCTGAACACGCTCGAGCTGCTGCCGAAGCTGATGCAGATCGGCGTGCGGGCGATCAAGATCGAAGGGCGGCAGCGCAGTCCCGCGTACGTCGCGCAAGTGACGCGCGTGTGGCGCGACGCGATCGATCAGTGTGCGGCGAACCTCGCGCGCTACTACGTGAAGCCCGCCTGGATGACGGAATTGAACAAGGTCGCGGAAGGGCAGCAGCATACGCTCGGCGCTTACCACCGGCCATGGAAATGAAACGCATGACGGCGCATGCCTGAATGCGGGAGCGAGGATCATGAAAATTGCTTTGGGGCCGGTGCAGTACTACTGGCCGCGCGTCGCGACGATGCAGTTCTATCAGGCGATGTCGGAGACGCCTGTCGACATCGTCTATCTCGGCGAGACAGTCTGTTCGCGCCGTCACGAATTGCGCTTCGCGGACTGGCTCGAGATCGCCGACATGCTGGCCGCGGCCGGCAAGGAAGTGGTGCTGTCGACACAAGTGCTGCTGGAATCGGGCCGGGATCTGAAGACGATGCGCGAGATCGCCGAGAACGGCCGCTATCTGGTCGAGGCGAACGACATGGGCGCCGTGCGCTGCAACGCGCCGCGCGCGTTCGTCGCGGGACCGTGGCTCAACGTCTACAACCCGCCGACGCTCGCAATGCTCGCGGAGCTCGGCGCGCGCCGCTGGGTGATGCCGCCCGAGATGAGCGAAGCGGGCCTCGCGAAGATGCAAGCCGATCGGCCGGAGCATCTGCAGACCGAAGTGTTCGCCTACGGGCGCATTCCGCTCGCGTTCTCCGCACGCTGCTTCACCGCGCGGAATCGCAATTTCCCGAAGGACAACTGCCAGTACGTGTGCATGGACCATCCGGACGGCTTGCCGCTGAACACGCGCGAAGGCGAGCCGTTCCTCGTGCTCAACGGCATCTCGACGCAGTCCGCGCGCGTCTACAACCTGATCGACGAGATCGACGCGCTGCGTGCGCTGAACGTCGACGTCGTGAGGTTGAGCCCGCAATCGCAGCACATGGCCGACGTGATCGACGCGTTCCATGGCGTCCTGATCGGCCGCACGAGCATGCGCGACGCGCTTGCGGCGCTGCACGAGCGGACGCCGGAGACGTCGTGCAACGGCTACTGGCACGGCAAGCCGGGCCTCGAGCGCGTCGCGCATTGAAGCCGCGGCGCGGCATGCGCCGCGCCGCTTCCGATTGGTTTGTGAGGAATCCGCGATGAATGCCCCGATCTATCAATTGCCGCCCGCGCTCGGCAAGCTGCTGTCGACATTGCCCGCGTATCCGGGGTCGATGCTGCTCGCGGGCGGGATCAATCTCGTGCTGCGCAAGCACTTGCCCGCGGAGACGCTTGCGTTGCTGGAGAATCGTCCGCTGCGCATCCAGGTGAAGGATGCGGGTATCGCATTCGATTTCGTCTGCCGGCGCGGCGCGTTCTCGCCGCTGCCCGGCCGCGGCGACGTCGATCTGACGATTGGCGCGACCGCCTACGATTTCTATCTGCTGTCGCAGCGCCGCGAGGACCCGGACACATTGTTCTTCAGCCGGCGCCTGACGATGGAAGGCGATACCGAACTCGGACTGCTCGTGAAGAACTCGCTCGACGCGATCGACCTGTCGGTGTTTTCGCTCGAACAATGGTTGCCGACGCGGCTGTTCCGCCAGAGGCCGATCGAGCGCAGCGGGATGCCCGACTGACGTACGTACGCGCATACGTACGCGAGCACGCACGCGAGTACGTACGCGAGTACGTACGCGAGTACGTACGCGAACCGAGCCAGTCGATCAGGAGAACGGGATGAGGAACGAAACGAAAACGCTGCCGCTCGTCTATTCCTGCTCGGGATGCTCGAACGTCGCGCAACTCGCGAATCACGTCGCGGTGCGGCTCGACCGCGGCGGCGACGCGGAGATGTCGTGCATCGCGGGCGTCGGTGGCGAGGTGCCGTCGCTATTGAAGGTCGCGCATTCGGGCCGGCCGATTCTCGCGATCGACGGCTGCCCGCTCGTGTGCGCGAAGAGGAGCCTCGAGCGGCACGGGATCGTTCCGGATGCGCATCTGCAGCTCGGCGAGCATGGCGTCAGGAAGCGTTTTCACGAGGATTTCGATCCGGACGATGCGAATCGCGTTCTTTCGCTTGCACGGAGCGAGGCGTTGAAGCTTGCGCAGGACGAGCCCGAGGCGGCGCGCGTCGACATGGGCGCCGACATCGACATCGACGCCGAACCGCACGACAAAGTCTGATCCACGCCGAACGAAGCGCGATCGGCTCGTCGGCTATCCGAATCGATCGGCAATCGAGTGGCGGCAGCAATGCGTCGCCGTCGCCACTGGCCGCGCGCCGGCCGATTCAACCGCGACGAATCGAAAAATTCACAAATAGACGATCGAGCCGTCCGAGCAGCGCATCGCTCGGATAGCCGGCGAGCGACGCCGCATTCAGCGCACCGTCGTCGCATCCTTGCGTGCGGAACACTTGCAGTACGTAATTCTCGACGCCGAGATCCGCGAGCTCGTGCGCGATGCGCAGCAGCGCCGGCTCGGGCAGCAGGTCGGGATGCGCGGTCGTCCGACATTCGTACGCGATGCGGCTTGCGAGCACCGCTTCGAGGCTTTGCCGCGCATGGCCGCCGCTCGCGCGCACGCGCGTCGTGCGCGCGTAGTCGTCGAACGGCGCCTTCACGTCGAGTCCGATCCAGTCGAGCGATGGCAGCAGATGCGCGAGCCGTCTCGGATGCGTGCCCGCGCTATGCATGCCGACCTTGAATCCGAGCCGCTTGACGTCGTCGATCGACGCGGCGAGCGCGGGATCGATCGACGGCTCGCCGCCGCTGAACACGACCGCATCGATCAGGCCGACCCGGCGCGCGAGGAACGTGAGCAGCGCGTCCCACTCGAATTCGGCCGGTTGCGAGCGCGCCTGAAGGTGCGGATTGTGGCAATACCCGCAGCGCCACGGACAGCCCTGCACGAACACGACCGCTGCGAACTGGCCGGGATAATCGGTCGCGGTGAACGGGACGAGCCCGCCCACCTTGAGCGGATGACGCCGGGCGAGAGCGAGATTCATCGCGCGAGCGATGAGCTTACGCCGCGGCGCGCAGCGCGACTTCGCCGGACTCGCGTTCGCGGAAGTACTGGCGCTCGTGGAACTCGCCTTTCTTGCCGACGTTGAACGACGACACGGGACGGTGATAGCCCATCACGCGTGTCCAGATCTCGCACGGTTGACGCTCGTCGTCGGACAGCGAGATCGCGGCGAGGGCGGTTGGGTTGTTGGCTTGCAGTGTCGTCATGATGTTCAGGCTTCCATCGGTTGGGGTTGAGACAATTTGCGACGCAGCAGCGCTTCGTCGCACTTCGGGCAAAACTCGTGGCTGCCGGCGAGATAGCCGTGCGTCGGGCAGATCGAGAACGTCGGCGTGACGGTCAGATACGGCAGCGAGAAGCGGGTGAGCGCGCGCTTGACGAGCGTCCGGCATGCATCGGCGGACGACAGCGCCTCGGTCATGTAGAGGTGCAGCACCGTGCCGCCCGTGTACTTGCGCTGCAGATCGTCCTGGCGCTCGAGCGCCTCGAACGGATCGTCGGTGAAGCCCACCGGAAGCTGCGACGAGTTCGTGTAGTACGGCATTTGCGGCGTGCCTGCCTGCAGGATGTCCGGATAGCGGCGGCGGTCTTCCTTCGCGAAGCGATACGTCGTGCCTTCGGCGGGCGTCGCTTCGAGGTTGTACATATGGCCGGTCTCTTCCTGATATTCGACGATGCGCGCACGCACGTGGTCGAGCAGCCGCAGCGCGAATGCGTGGCCCCAGTCGGTCGTCAAGTCGTGCTCGTCGTGTGTGAAATTGCGGATCATCTCGTTGACGCCGTTCACGCCGAGTGTCGAAAAATGATTGCGCAGCGTGCCGAGATAACGCTTCGTATACGGAAAGAGCCCGTTGTCCATGTGATGCTGGATCACGTCGCGCTTGATCTCGAGACTGGTCTTGCCATGGTCGAGCAGCGCGTCGAGCCGCGCGAGCAGCGCGCGCTCGTCGCCCGCGTGCAGATAACCGAGTCGCGCGCAATTCACGGTGACGACGCCGATCGATCCCGTCTGCTCGGCCGAGCCGAAGAGCCCGTTGCCGCGCTTCATCAGCTCGCGCAGGTCGAGCTGAAGCCGGCAGCACATCGAGCGGATCATGTTCGGCTTCAGCTCCGAATTGATGAAGTTCTGGAAGTACGGCAGCCCGTAGCGCGCGGTCATCTCGAACAGGCGCTCGGCATTCGGACTGTGCCAGTCGAAATCGGCCGTGATGTTGTACGTCGGGATCGGGAACGTGAACACGCGGCCCGCCGCGTCGCCCGCCTGCATCACTTCGATGTACGCCTGGTTGATCATGTCCATTTCGTTCTGCAGATCGCCGTACGTGAACGGCATCTCGCCGCCGGCGATCACGGGCACCTGCTCGCGCAGATCGTCGGGGCAGGTCCAGTCGAACGTCAGGTTCGTAAACGGCGTCTGCGTGCCCCAGCGCGACGGCACGTTCAGGTTGTAGATCAGCTCCTGCACGTACTGCCGGACTTCGGCATAGGTGAGCGCGTCGCGGCGCACGAACGGCGCCATGTACGTATCGAACGAACTGAACGCCTGTGCGCCCGCCCACTCGTTCTGCAGCGTGCCGAGGAAATTCACGATCTGGCCGACCGCGCTCGACATGTGCTTCGGCGGCCCCGACTCGACCTTGCCGGGCACGCCGTTCAGTCCTTCGGCGAGCAGCGTGCGCAGCGACCAGCCCGCGCAGTAGCCGGACAGCATGTCGAGATCGTGGATGTGCAGATCCGCGTTGCGATGCGCTTCGCCGATTTCGCCCGGATACACGTGGCTCAGCCAGTAATTCGCGATCACCTTGCCGGACACGTTCAGGATCAGGCCGCCGAGCGAGTAGCCCTGGTTCGCGTTCGCGTTGACGCGCCAGTCCTGCCGGTCCAGGTATTCGTTGATCGACGTCTCGACGTCGATCAACGGCTTGTCGCGCGACGTCGGGTTCGACGCGACGGAAGGGAGCGTGGTCTCGGACAACGTGGGCCTCTTTTGTTTGTGGCACAAAATCTGGTGACGGGATGAATGCTAAATACCAGATGTTGTATGGGTCAACGGCGATCTGGCGAAGTTTGGCGCGCGCTTGACGGCGATTAAGGCGCGGCGAATTAGGGCTGCGACATCGGCGACCGGGTTGCGCGGATCGAAGGCGCCACAGAGGAACGGATGGCCGAGTTTGTCGTGCTGCATCGACAGGACGACTTCGGCGTGCGTCGAACGGACGCTTGCCGGCGCGCGCGTTGCCGATGCACGATCGTCCGGCATCCGAACGCGAGCGAATCATGAGTAACGAATCGAGGGCTGCTTCGCACACATGCAATTTTGTGCGGACCGATTTGCCGTCGACGATGAGCCGACTACGGTAGGGTGCGTCCGCGCATTACGCGGTCTGCGATGAATGAGCGAAGAGGTCGACTCGCCGCAGCCGCACGACGCACGACGCACGACGCACGACGCACGACGAACGACGCACGACGACCGACGCACGACGACCGACGACCGACGAACGACGACCGATCCGTATTCGATGAACGGCGGGCGCTCCGCTTTCGGCGCAACGGCGAACGAGGCGGTTGAAAGCGAGCGCAGCGCGTGTAACCGCCGCGCAGCACGTTCACTTGCCGGATTTCGTGTCCGAACCGGATGGAATCGCGGCGGCCGACATCAGACGGCCGGCATAGCGTGCCAGATAGACGACCAGCGCGGTGGACCACCCGATGCCGGCGACGACGAGCCACTGCGCGGTCGCGGCGGGGGCGAGCCACGGCCCGAGCACGCGCGCGAGCGTCGCGACGATCAGGAGCCCGTAGCAGACGCGTTCGGCGGCTCGTGCGGCCTGTTCGCGTCCCGTGTGCTCGAGCGCAGTGCGCGTGATCATGCCGGCGATCGCACAGCCGATCGCGCCCGTCGTGAACGTGTGCAGCGCGAGCGAATGCGCGACGAGCCCATACGCGCTCAGGCCGGTCAGTGCGAAGCCGGCCGCGATCGACGCATACGCGACGTGCAGAATCGACAGCATCGGCCGCCGCCCGACCGCCCAGAAGCGCCAGCCGACGAGCCGCGCCGCGTGCAGCGCGGCGGCCGTCCATGCGAGCGCGGCGATCGCCCAGGCGGGCGCGCCGGCCGCATCGACTACGAGCGCCGCCAACGTGACCGACATCACCGACGATTCGACGATCCGCCACTGCTTCACCGGCAACCGGGGCAGCGCGGCGGCCGTGATCGACGGAATGATGCGGCCGCCGATGATGACGATGAAGAGCACGAGCAAACCCGCGGCAAGATCGGCGCAGCGCAGCGCCCATGCGGCGTGTCCTTGCCGGACCCCTATGTGAAATAGCGCGTTGAGCATGGCGAGTATGCCGAGCGCGACGGGCAGGAAGATCCCGTGGCGATTCTCCGCGCCGACCAGCGCGCGGACGAGCGCATAGGCGATCGCGGGCAGGAACGCGATGTCGACGGCCGCCGCGGCCCAGCCGGGGCCCGTCCACATCAGCACGCGGCCCGCGAGCCACAGCAGCCACAGCGCGACGAGCGACGGACCTTGCGCGGGATTCGTCGACGTCCACGTGCGCACCGACGTCAGCAGGAAGCCGGACACGATCGCGCCGGCAAAGCCGAAGATCATTTCGTGTGCGTGCCAGAACAGGCCGCTCATCGGCGGCGCGTGACCAGCCCAGTCGCGGCCGGCGAGCGCGCCGAGCCACGCGAGCATCGCGATCGCGCCGAAGCACGCGCCGCCCAGATAGAAAGGCCGGAAGCCGGTCGACCACAGCGCGCTGCGGCGGCCGTCCGGCTGCGCGAGTACGTTGCGGTCCGTCGAGCGGGCGAGCAGCATGACGTTCCCCTTCTTCTATATGTTGCTTTCTGAATGCATCATATAGAAGAAACGCGCGCAAGCCCTGCGACAAGATTGCACGGCCGCGGCCTTGCTCGAGCGCAAGGCCGCCGTGCCGGACCTTTGACGTCGCGGAGATGGCGATTTAAAGGGGACGTTTGCCGCTGTCTCGGCGCGTCTTCGCTTGACGCGCGAGCCCGATGCCGATCGCGAGCGTCACGGCGAAGCTCGCGATCGCGACGGCGGCGGCTTCACCGCCCGCGCGCCGCAGCGTGAACGCGTCGAGGAGGCCGCCCGCGACGCGCAGCGCGACGGCCGCATGCAGCAGCGCGAGCGGCGCGTAGAAGAACGGCCGATATGCCACGCGCAACCGTGCGACGGCCGGCACGATGATCGGTGTGTGCCCGAGGATCATCGAGAATACGAAGCCGAGCGTGAGCGCGTGCAGGGCGGCGTCGTGCGCCGGATGGCCGGGCGCGAGCGCGCCGTCGAGACCGAGCGCGCCGCTCACGGCGAGCCAGCCATAGCCGGACAGCAGGCAGACGGCGATGAAGCGCGCGAGGCCGCGCTGGTGCACCGTGCGGCGCGCGATGTCGTAGCGGATCAGCCACAGTGCGAGCAGCAACTCGCCGGCACCGAATAGCCGCAGCGCGGGCAGCGGGTGCCACGGCGCGAGCGCCGCGGCGACAGGCAGCAGCGCGGCGAGGCCGCAGAAGAGGGCGCTCGCGCTGCGCGGCAGCGGGCGAACGCGCGTGAGTTCGAGCCGCTCGGCGGCGATCGTCAGGATCAGGAACGTGAGCCACCATGGCACGGCCGAGAACGGATCGCCCGTCAGCAGCCAGACGACGTTGCCCGCCCACCAGCACGCGACGCTTGCTGCGAGCACCCACAGAAACTGCGCCCTTTGCCGTCGCAACACCGCGGTGCCGACGGCGAGCGCGACGCTCGCTGCGCCGACGAGCAGCGCGGCGGCGCGCGCCGGCGGCGCGCCCGCGAGCAGCGTGATGCCCGCTGCGACGGCCGCGGCCGGCACGAGATACGCCCAGCGCGCGCCGAGCGCGACCGCGCGCTCGATGCCGATCACCGCACCGAAAAAGACCGGAATCATCAGGACGCCATGCCAAGCGAGCTTCGACGCGGCGTGCGTGGGCACGGTCGCACCGAGCCGCGCGAGGCCCGTCAACACCCCGCACGCGAGCAGCGCGACGATGATGCTGGCCGCCGCGACGCGGACGATCGGGCGAGTGAGGGACACGGTCGGTCGCATGGCGGTCCGCAAGGCTTGGAGGACGTCGAGCGTGCTACGCGATGGGCCAGCCCATCAGTTCGCGCGCGGCGTCGCTCATCATTTTGGGCGCCCACGGCGGTTCCCAGACGAGATCGACGTCGACGGGCAGCGCATCGGATGTGAGGTCGCCGAGCGTCGCCTGCACGTCGTCGATCACGACGCCCGCCATCGGACAGGCGGGCGACGTCATCGTCATCGTCACGACGATGCGCTCGTCGGTGCGTTCGATCCTGTAGACGAGACCGAGGTCGACGATGTTGACGCCGATCTCCGGATCGATGACGGCTCGGAGCGCGTCGCGCAGCGCGCGCTCGTCCGGCATTTCGCTTCGGATTCTTGAAGAATTGCACATGGTTGGCCCCGAACGGAAGGAGGGGGAGAAGGCCGGCCGCGCATCGCGCGCGGCCGGCAAGTTCAGGTGACGATGCTTACGTGCGTTGCACGGTCTGTCCGACGGCGCATTCGTCGGGTTGCGACGGCGTGGGCCGGCGCAGCAGGCGCAGCGCGAACCAGCCGAGATACAGCACGCCGAACGCGAACACGATGTCGCCCGGCACGCGCAGCCACACGAGTGCGTTCATGATCGGCGCATGCACGATCTCCGGCGAGCGCGCATACCAGAGACCTTTCGTCACGCTCGCATACGCTTCATAGATGCCCGACGGCAGGATCGACAGGAACACCATCATGAAGAGGCCGACGTTGAGCAGCCAGAACGCGGGCTTGAGCAGGCCATCGCTCCACGCGCTGCGGGCGGTTATGCCGCGCAGGCAGAACAGCATGAGGCCGATGCCGAGCATCCCGTACACGCCGAACAGCGCGGCATGACCGTGTGCGGGCGTCATGTTGAGGCCTTGCACGTAGTAGAGCGAGATCGGCGGATTGATCGAGAAGCCGAGCAGGCCCGCGCCGACGGTATTCCACACGCCGACCGCAACGAAGCAGAGGATCGCCCACTTGTACGACTGGATCCAGGGCGCGGCGTGCGACTTGCGATACGTCTGCCAGCCTTCGATGCCGACGAGCGCGAGCGGCACCACTTCGCACGCGGAGAATACGGCGCCCACCGCGATGATCGACGTCGTCGTGCCGGTGAAGTACAGATGGTGCAGCGTGCCGAGAATGCCGCCGAACAGGAACACGATTGTTTCCATCACGATCGCGCGATTCGCGCTTTCGAAGCGGATGAGGCCGAGGCGCGCGAAGATGAGGGCGATCACCGCGGTCGCGAACACTTCGAAGAAGCCTTCGACCCACAGGTGCACGAGCCACCATCTCCAGTACTCGATCATCGAGTAGTGCGTGTTTTGCCCCCACGCGAGCGACGATGCATAGAAGAGCCCGATGCATGCGGCGGACAGGAACACCATGCCGATGAGGCCGCGGCCTTCGGTCGCCTTGTTCTTCAGCGCGGGCATCAGCGCGCGTCCCATCAGGAACAGCCAGAACAGCAGGCCGACGAAGAGCAGGATCTGCCAGACGCGGCCCATGCTCGTATAGGCGAGGCCCTGGTTGCCGATCCAGAACGCGTAGTTCGTGCCGAGATGCTTGAGCGAGCCGAGCCAGCCGGTGACGGTCGAGCCGACGACGATGAAGATCAGCGCCCAGAACAGCGCGTCGACGCCGAGCTTCTGCAGGCGCGGTTCGCGGCCCGACAGGAGCGGCGAGATGTAGAGACCCGTTGCGAGCCACGCGGTCGCGATCCAAAGCATACCGAACTGTGTGTGGATCGTGCGGCTCACGATCCACGGCAAGACGTCCGCGAGCGGAATGCCGAAGAAGCTGTGGCCTTCGACCGCATAGTGCGCGGTGATCGCGCCCATCAGAACCTGCGTGAGCAACAGGCCGATCACGACGTAGAAGTACTTCTTCGTCGCGCGCATCGACGGCGTCGGCTTCACGTTGACGAGCGGATCATTCGTCGGCACGGCGAGCGGCGTGTCGTGCTCGCCGTGCGCGGTGTGATACCAGATCATCCCGGCGATCGCGCCGAGCAGGATGATCACGCTCGCGATCGACCACATGCCATTCGCGGCCGTCGGCGTGTTGCCGACGAGCGGCTCGTGCGGCCAGTTGTTCGTGTACGTGATGCCCGTGTCGCCCGGACGATCGGTCGTGGCCGACCATGCGGACCAGAAGAAGAACGACGCGAGCGCGGTGCGGTCGGCCGCGCCCGGCACCGAACCCGCCGTCATCGCGTATTGATCGCGCAGCGTGTCGAGCGACGAATCGGTGCCGAACAATGCTTCGTAGTGCTCAGCGACTCGTAGCGTCGCGGCAGCACGCACGTCCGACAGCGTGAGGTGATCGCTTGCGGCATCGTATCGGTTCGCGCGCATCTCATGCTTCAGACGCGCATCGAGCATGCCTTGCTGATCGACCGGCAGCTTCGCGTACGGCGCGCCGAATTGCTGGCCTGCCCACGCTTCGCGCAGTTCGAGCGCTTCGCGATGCAGCCAGTCCGCCGACCAGTCCGGCGCGACGTAGCTGCCGTGGCCCCAGACGGTGCCGAGTTGCTGGCCGCCCGACGCGAGCCACACTTGCTGACCGCGCCTGATCTGCTCGCCAGTGAAAATGACGCGCCCATTTTCGCTGACGACCGCGTTCGGAATCGGCGGTGCGGTGAGATAGATGTCTCTGCCGAGCCATAGCAGGACGGCGAATGACGCGAGGCAGACGAGCCCGAGCCATGTCCATAGACGACGTGTGGAGCGCATGACCTCTCTCCTTTCAAGAGGGGGGAATGTGGAGAAAACGTTCAATGCGACGGCGGCATGACGGGCCGTCGATTAAACGTGCACAACAAATGTATGTTTTAGTGGATGGTATGAGACGGGTATGCGCTTGTAAAGGCTCGATGCGGCGCCAGGGCGATGCGACGCGGTTGCGCCGCGCATGGGACAGGCCGTGAAGGTGCGCCGATATTGGGTCGCGGGGCGTTACGGCAAAGACGGCGTGTCAATTGGTCGCGGGCGGGTATGACGCCGCGAGGCGGGTTGCAGGGGGGACGTGATCGCACGCAGTGCGGGCGAAGCGCGAAGCCGACGAGCCGAGCGTCTGGTGGTCGGAAAGACAAGCCGCAGTGGATGCGAGCGCGATGAGGCGGGGTGACGTTCAGCGCGAGGCGACGGCCACGATGCGGCGGCTGACGTGAACCAACGAGCGGGAGCGGGCTTTAAGCGCGAGGGCGTGAAGACGAGAAAGTGCGGAAGGCGAAGAGAAGCAAGACAACCCGTCGCCGGATGCCGCGCCGCGCCCGATCTGAACGACAAAGAAAGCCGCGGCGCGCGTCAACAGCGCGCACACGCGGCTCGTCATGCGGCGAACCCGTCGCAGTGCGACGGCCCGCATCGTCACGTGTTCGCGACGGCCAGATCCGCGAGCACTTTCCGCCGGATCGAAGGCTTGATGTTCGATTGCGCCATGTTCGTGCCGTAGTGGGCGACGACGCGCGGATTCATCGTCCTGAACCATAGCGGCGGCACGTATGCGAGCAGGATCATCGCCGCATAGCCGGCGGGCAATTGAGGCGAATCGTCGAAGTGCCGCAGCGCCTGATACGAGCGCGTCGGATTCGCGTGATGGTCAGCGTGGCGCTGCAACTGATAGAGGAACAGATTGGTCACCACGTGGTTGCTGTTCCACGAATGCTGCGGCGTGCAGCGCTCGTAGCGTCCGGTCGGCAACTGCTTGCGGCCGAGTCCGTAGTGCTCGACGTAGTTCACGACTTCGAGCAGCGATGCGCCGTACGCCGCCTGGATCAGCAGGAACGGGATCACCTTCGTGCCGCCGAACGCGATCGCGGCGCCCCACAGCGCGAGCGTCATCGCCCACGACTGCAACACTTCGTTGCGCCACGACAAGGCCGAGCGGCTGCTGCGCGCGAGCCGCTCCCGTTCGAGTCGCCACGCGGACGCAACGCTGCCGGTCACGGTGCGCGGCAAGAATGCCCAGAACGATTCTCCGTAGCGCGCGCTCGCGGGATCGTTCGGCGTCGCGACGCGCACGTGATGGCCGCGATTGTGCTCGACGAAGAAATGGCCGTACGCGACGGGCGCGAGCGTGATCTTCGCGAGCCAGCGCTCGAACGGGCTCGTCTTGTGGCCGAGCTCGTGCGCGGTGTTGATCGAGATGCCGGTCGCCGCGCCGAGCGACAGCGCGAAGCCGAGATAGTCGTACCATGCGAGCGACTGCGTGCTTACGATCCACATCGCGCCCGCGAATGCGACGTAGACGATGAAGGTCGCGAGATAGACGACGTAGCGGTAGTAGCGGTCGTTTTCGAGCTGAGGCACGACGGCGTCAGGCGGATTCTCACTGTCGACGCCGATCAGCATGTCGAGAACCGGAATGACGCCGAACGCGAAGAGCGGCCCGAACCACCAGAAGATGTGCCAGCCGGTCCACAGCGCGAGGAACGCGGCCAGGAGCGGCAGTGTGATCGTCAGCGCGCCGAGCAGCCACCAATAGCGCTTCGTGTCGGTCCAGACCGTTGATGCCGGTTGCTGAATTGCCATTGTCACCCTCCATTGTTGGGTACCGATTTTGTTGTGTTTCGATTTATTGCGTACGCAAGCAATTGTCGCTCGCGCCGACGAGTTCATGCCCGTTGCGCTGATTTATACGTGCTCAATTATCGTTCAGCCAAACATTCGGATTAGGGCGCGGCCTCCAAACAGCGAAGCAGCCGGGGGTGCCGCCATGTCGCTTGCGTCGAGCGATGATTCAAACATCCGCGTATTCCATGATTGCGAAACGAATGACGTATAAAACCGAGGGTAATTCCGTATATTTGGGGACGGCGCAAGAAGGATGAAAGATCGATACTGAGCGGGTTTTTCCCGCATGGCGAGCTTATTCGCCGTTCTCGCGCCGCACTCGCCCCGATACAGTCCGCATTTACGATATTTCATTTTTCTTTCGCAGAGGTCTACCACTTGTCCGCCGCTTTCTCGATCGCTCCCGCCGTCGTCTGGTTTCGCGACGATCTGCGCGTGTCCGATCATCCCGCGCTGGTGCGTGCCGCCGAGTCGGGACGTCCCGTGATCGGCGTGTACGTGTTCGATGAGCGCGCCGGTGCACGTTCGCTGCGCGGCGCGCTGGTGGCGGCACGGAGCGCTGCGCGCGCTCGACGCGGCGCTCGCTGCGCTCGGCAGCGGGCTCGTGCTGCTGAGCGGCGACGAGGCCGACACGATCACGTCGTTCGCCGTGGCGCGACGATCCCGCGGCGCTGGCCGTGTGGCGGCGCGGCGCAACCGGCTATCCGTTCGTCGACGGCGGTATGCGCGAGCTATGGGCGACGGGCTGGATGCACAACCGTGCACGGATGGTATGCGCATCGTTCCTCGTCAAGCATCTGCTGACCGACTGGCGCGAAGGCGGCGCGTGGTTCTGGGATACGCTCGTCGACGCGAACGCCGCGTCGAACGCGGCGAACTGGCAGTGGGTCGCGGGTTGCGGCGCGGATGCCGCGCCGTATTTCCGGATCTTCAATCCGATTGCGCAGGGGAAGAAGTTCGACCCGGACGGCGCGTACGCGCGGCGCTGGGTGCCCGAACTGGCCGGCTTGCCGGCGAACGCGATCCACGAGCCGTGGGTCGCGCCGTCCGCGCAACTGGCCGCTGCGGGCGTGCGGCTCGGCGATACCTATCCGCTGCCGGTCGTCGCTCACGACGCCGCGCGCAAGCGGGCGCTCGATGCACTGGTGACCGTAAGGTGAATCCTGATCTGGTGCATTTAATCTTTTGTAATTAATATGGCCGAAATATTCCGGAAAGACCGCATTTTTAATCTTTTTCAGTTGTTAAACTCTCGCTCCGTGCCAGGGGCAGTTTGATAGAGGCGAATGCATGGACATGAATGGCGGATTTCCGCCGGAGGCGATTGCTCCGGTCGTGTGGATGACGGGGTTGCCGGGGGCCGGCAAGACGACGACCGCGAATGCTCTGCTGAGCCGGCTGCTCGAGAGCGGCGCGAAGGCGATCGTGCTCGACGGCGATACGTTGCGCACCGGCCTGTGCTCGGATCTCGGCTTTTCGGACGCCGACAGGATGGAGAACATTCGCCGCTTCGCGCACGTCGCGAAGCTGTTCCAGCGCGAAGGCTACGTCGTCGTCGTCGCGACGATCTCCCCGCTGAGGGCGCATCGTGATCTCGCCCGCTCGATCGTCGGGAACGGCTTTTTCGAGGCCTATGTGTCGACGCCGCTCGAAGTGTGTCGCGCGCGCGATCCGAAGGGGATGTACGCGCGCGCGGAGCAAGGGCGATTGATGCAGTTCACGGGCGTGTCGAGCACCTACGAGCCGCCTGTCGCACCCGACATCTCGATCGACACGACGAACTGCAGCGTCGCGTTTTCGCTTGGCGAAGTCATGGCGCAGCTCAACCAAGTGACCGTGCTGCCGGCGCAGCTCGCTGCGGCCGTGTCCGCGCCATTTCCGATTGCGCGGCCCGCCGGCTGACGATTGTTCGGCCGGCGAAGCATCCGGCTTGCCGGCGCGCGGCCGGCCACGCCCGGCATGCATTGCATGCCGGGTCCTGTCGTCGCGCTTCCTTTCTGCTTTCCAATTCATTGACGGGCATGCCGGCGCGCTGCTTCGTTTCCCGTGCGTTCGCTGCGTGCACGCCATGTCGCTCACCGATGACGACATCGGCGCCGAGCAAAGGGGCCTGCGCGGCGCGCGCAGGCAGCCGACTGCATGCGTTCATCCATCGTCTGCCGCGACGCGCGCGGCTCGCATTACCGGGCCGGCCGACATTGCCGAACGTATATTGCGGTGCGACGAGCGCGCGTTGTTTTTCTTTTCGGCGATGCGATTGCGCCAATCGCGAAATTCATCCGGGTTCACTCTTCGGTTAAAAAAGAGACATCGCGCAAGCTTCGCGCGGCGCGTGTGCCGACGAGCACGAGCGAGACGCGTTGCCCGTTCCGCCGGCGCTTGCGCAACGGCCTTTTTTCGAGATATCCGCGGTGACGCACGTGAATAATCAATAGAAGCATTGAGCGATCCCGTCGCCTATTCGAGCCGCGTATGGGCCCGTTTTGACGAATGAAAAAATCTCATTTGCCCGAATGAGGTCGCGCATGTGTAATTCGAATCGAATTACACGAAAACACGAGCTGAAAAAGCACAATCATAAAAATCACGCTGATCATTCGGGCCGGTTGATCTGCCTCGCATCGACACATTGGACGCGGCGCTTCGCGCCGCCGACGCGCGAGACTTCGGCTTGCCTGGACATGGAGATCCGATGAGGGCGGCGATGGGGAATTGGGCAGAGGACCTGCTGGCGGGGCTGGACGGCGCCCGATCCGAGGAAGAGGCGTTTCGGAGCATCGAAGCCGCCACGACGGCCCTCGACTTCGAATACTGCGCGTATGCGCTGCGCGTGCCGTGGCCGCTGTCGAGGCCGCGAATCGAGACGCGCAGCAATTTTCCCGAGCAATGGAAGCGGCGCTACGGAGAGGCGGGTTTTCTCGACGTCGATCCGATCCTCGCGCACGGCCGCCGGTCGCAGCAGCCGATCGTCCTGACCGAGGCGCTGTTCGCGTCCGCGCATCAGATGTGGGTCGAGGCGCAATCGTTCGGGCTGCGGTTCGGCTGGGCGCAGTCGAACTTCGACGCGTACGGCGGCATGGGCATGCTCGCGCTCGTCCGCTCGGGCGAACCGATGACGGAAGCGGAGCTCGACGCGAAGGAGTACCGGATGCGCTGGCTCGTGCGCACCGCGCACGCCGCGCTCGGCCGCATGATGCTGCCGAAGCTGATGGCGGATCCGGAGCGCGGCCTGACCGAGCGCGAGGTCGAGGTGCTCAAGTGGGCAGCGGACGGCAAGACGTCGGGCGAGATCTCGAAGATCCTCGCGATCTCCGTCGATACGGTGAACTTCCACGTGAAGAACGCGATCCTCAAGCTCAGGACGGCGAACAAGACGGCGGCCGTCGTGCGCGCGGCGATGCTCGGGTTGCTGAGCTGAGCTGAGTGGAGCGGAGTCGCATCGAGCGTGCGCGGGCGGGCCCGGATTGGCGAGTCGCGCGCGGTATCGTTGAAGGACGTGAGGTGGCGCGGTGGCGCGGTGGCGCGTTGGCGCGTTGGCGAGAGGGCGAGAGGGCGAGAGGGCGAGAGGGCGAGAGGGCGAGAGGGCCGGATCGGCGGCCGATTGTGCTTTGTGGCGAATACGTGCGTGGCGGCTACCAGCGCGATGCGGGCGTCTCGGCATCGAAGCTTGAACGCCCGTCTCCGAATGTCCAACCCCGAATTTCGCGAGCAACGATGGCGCTTCCGTATCGTCAGCGTTCGCGCGTCATGGCATCCGTTATCGCGCATTACTGACGGATTCGTGCGCGACGACGTTGTTTCTTATATCTTTGCGCGGTGTCCGATCGTCGTTTCCCGAACAGCCGGATTTCGACCCATCGACACGCCGCCGCAACGCGGCATCGGACGGCGATCCCACTGATCTTCGACGCAGCGCTCGCTCAGCGCGAATCGGCGTTCGCACGGCGTCGCTACCGCTTGCTTTGGAGAAGCGCGCATATATTCTGCTGCGCGTGTTGCGACGCGTGTTGCACGCGCGTCGCGCTTCGTGTGCGTTCCGCGTTCCGCGTTCCGCGTCCCTCGCCGGCATATCGCGCGATTACGGCACCGCGCTGCTGCTTTTCCGCAAATCGAGTAACGTATCGTTGCTGCTTCCCGAATTGTCCGGCTGCGCGGCATCACTTGTGCGATAGGCGATTCCGGAAGCGCGCGGCTGCGCGATGCTCGCCCGGCCGAGTGCGAGGCGGCGAAACGCAGAACCTGAGCAGATGGCGGCGCGCACGCAGCGTACGCACGGGCACGCGCGCTGTTTTCGCGCGCCGATCTCGCGCGCCGCGAAGCCGCCCGATTTCGGCGAGCGAACACCGGACGTTCGCCCGCCGATCCGTCGAAAACCGAAACAACGACGGCTGCCGCCGGCCGGCGCTTCATGCGACCGCGCGGCGCGCCGTCTCGATACGACCGTCACAGGAGACGACATGCCGGACCAGCCGCCCGACGCCATTCCGCCCGAGCCTTTCGTCGCGCCGGCGGCCGACGGCTTTCCCGTGCGCGGCTTCGCGTGGCGGCATCGCGGCCCGGCGGCCGGCAGGCCGGTGACGGTCGTCAATTGCGCGACGTCCGTGCGCTGCCGCTACTACTTCCGTTTCGCCGCCTATCTGTTTAGCCACGGCAGCGACGTGCTCGTCTACGACTATCGCGGCATCGGCGAATCGCGGCCCGCCGCGCTCGCCGGCTTTCGCGCGAGCTGGCTCGACTGGGGACGTCTCGATTGCGACGCGGTCCTGCAATACGCGTCGCGCACGTTTCCGGGCCAGCCGGTCGACGTCGTCGCGCACAGCGTCGGCGGGGTCACGCTCGGGCTTGCCGCATCGAACGCGCTCGTGCGGCGCGCGTTTACGGTCGGCGCGCAATATGCGTACTGGCGCGATTACAAGGGCTCGCATCGACTGCGGATGCTGATCAAATGGCATCTGCTGATGCCCGTCATCGCGCGCCTGTTCGGCTACGTTCCCGCCAAGCGGCTCGGCTGGATGGAGGACACGCCGCGCGGCGTCGCGCTGTCGTGGTGCCGCAGCCGGCCGCGCTTCGAAGACGCGTACGTGCGCGGGCCGATCGCGGAGACGGCCGACGCGCGGCGCGATCTCGTCGAGCGCTTCGCGCGCCTGAGCGCGCCGGTGCTCGCCGTCGGGCTGTCGGACGACGAGTTCGGCAGCGTCGAGGCAGTCGAACGCCTGCTCGGCTATTACACGCGCAGCGCGGTCACGCATCTGCGGATCGCGCCCGAGCAGATCGGCACGGCGTCCATCGGGCATTTCGCGTTCTTTCACAGCCGCTTCGAGCAGACGCTCTGGCCGATCGCGCTCGGCTGGCTGAAGACGGGCGCGCTCGCGCCCGACGCGCCGGGCGACGTCCATCGGCAGCCGTCCGCGCACGAGCGCGGCCGCGTGGCGCGCGCGGAAGAGGGCGGACGGACGGCGGCCGGTTGAGCGGCGTGCGTCGGCCGCGGTCGGCGCGACTCGGCGCGTGAAGATCCGTTACCATCGAGCGCTTTCCATTTCATGCACGACGTGCACCGCCGCCGATGCGCCAGCCGACCGACGCCGCTTTGCCGCTCACGTACGACGACGCCTACCGCGTCGTCGAGCTGCCGCCGCCCGCAGCGGCGCAGCGCGCCGGCGTGCGGCTCGTGCGGCTCGATTTCGATCTCGCTGCGGCGCGCGGCACGCGCGCGCTGGAACGGTTGAGCGACGCCGAGCGCGAGCGCGCCCGCCGTTTCGTTCGCGCGGAGGACACGCTGCGCAGCGCGGCGACGCGCGCCGTGTTGCGCAGCCTGATCGGCGCGGCGCTCGATCTGCCGCCCGCCGAGCTGCGGATTGCTACCGACGCGTCCGGCCGGCCGCAGCTCGCGCCCGAGCACGCGGCGCTTGCGCCGACGCTCGACTTCAACGTGTCTCACTCCGGCGCGCACGCGCTGATTGCATGGAGCCGCGCGACGCGCGTCGGCGTCGACATCGAAGAGCGGCGCGCGGGCGTCGACTGGCAGTCGCTCGGCCGCGCGGTGTTCGCGCCCGCCGACGCGGCGGCGATCGACAGGCTGCCCGTCGGCGAGCGCGAAGCGGCGTTCTATCGCGTGTGGGCGGCGAAGGAGGCGTTTCTGAAAGCGCTTGGCACCGGGATCGGCGGCGGCTTGACCGCGTTTTCGGTGCTCGATGGCGGGGCGCCGTCGAGCGAGACGGCCGCGCCCGTCGTCGGCATCGTCGAGCCGACGGCGCCGGCGAGCGGCGCGGCGGCGTTCGACGCCGCCTGGCTCGACGCGCCCGCCGGCTACGCCGCGTGCGTCGCGTGGCGGCGCGCGGAAGGCGGCGCGTTCTAGCGGCGATGCGTTTCGCGGAGATTCGTCGAGCGAGTCGCACGAATCGTCGGCAGCTTGAATCGTCCGTGCCGCCTGGATCGACGGCCCGCTGCTCGAATCATCCGGGTTGTCTGGATCGTCCGAGTTCGCTCGAGCGTCAGCGCATCGAAGCAATCGACGCATTGCGCGGCCGCCGGTGACTCGCGGCTTCGCATGTCGATAGCGATAGCGATACGTCGCGGCAGCCATCGGAGCAAGCCTCTGCGCCACCGTCATTCGCGTCGCGGATATCGGCGATCGAAAGCCTCGCCGCAACGCGCCAGCCATCCCGGCTACCCCGGCGTCGAGCCCGCTGCGGCCCGTCCGGCCACTCCGTCCCCGATTCGATCTTGCACCCCGCCGGGTTAGGGGAAACTCCTAGCCCGGATTTTTGAAAAACAAGTTGTCTATACAACATCGAGTCACTACACTTCATCTCACTCCGAAACTTGTATAGACAGGACCCCTTCATGATCACGCTGACCCCAGGCCGCCTGACTCTCCCGCAACTGCGCCGGATCGCCCGCGAGAACGTGCAGATCGCGCTCGATCCCGCGAGCTTCGCCGCGATCGACCGGGGCGCGCAAGCCGTCGCCGACATCGCCGCGAAGGGCGAGCCGGCCTACGGCATCAACACGGGCTTCGGGCGCCTCGCGAGCACGCACATTCCGCACGACCAGCTCGAACTGCTGCAGAAGAACCTCGTGCTGTCGCACGCGGTGGGCGTCGGCGAGCCGATGTCGCGTCCCGTCGTGCGCCTCCTGATGGCGCTCAAGTTGTCGAGCCTCGGCCGCGGCCACTCGGGCATCCGCCGCGTCGTGATGGACGCGCTCGTCAAGCTGTTCAACGCCGACGTGCTGCCGCTCATCCCGATCAAGGGCTCGGTCGGCGCGTCGGGCGATCTCGCGCCGCTCGCGCACATGTCCGCGGCGCTGCTCGGCATCGGCGAAGTGTTCATCCGCGGCGAGCGCGCGAGCGCGACGGACGGCCTGCGCGTCGCGGGCCTCGCGCCGCTCACGCTCGAAGCGAAGGAAGGGCTCGCGCTCCTGAACGGCACGCAGGCGTCGACCGCGCTCGCGCTCGACAACCTGTTCGCGATCGAAGACCTGTACCGCACGGCGCTCGTGTCGGGCGCGCTGTCGGTCGACGCGGCGGCGGGCTCGGTGAAGCCGTTCGACGCGCGCATCCACGAGCTGCGCGGCCATCGCGGCCAGATCGACGCGGCGGGCGCGTACCGCTCGCTTCTCGAAGGCTCGGCGATCAACGTGTCGCACCGCGACTGCGGCAAGGTGCAGGACCCGTACAGCCTGCGCTGCCAGCCGCAGGTGATGGGCGCGTGCCTCGACCAGATGCGCCACGCGGCCGGCGTGCTGCTCATCGAAGCGAACGCGGTGTCGGACAACCCGCTGATCTTCCCGGACACGGGCGAAGTGCTGTCGGGCGGCAACTTCCACGCGGAGCCCGTCGCGTTCGCGGCCGACAACCTCGCGCTCGCGGCCGCCGAGATCGGCGCGCTCGCCGAGCGCAGGATCGCGCTGCTGATCGACGCGACGCTGTCGGGCCTGCCGCCTTTCCTCGTCAAGGACGGCGGCGTGAACTCGGGCTTCATGATCGCGCACGTGACGGCCGCCGCGCTCGCGTCGGAGAACAAGACGCTCGCGCATCCGGCCTCGGTCGATTCGCTGCCGACGTCGGCGAACCAGGAAGACCACGTGTCGATGGCGACGTTCGCCGCGCGCAAGCTCGCCGACATCGCGGACAACACCGCGCACATCCTCGCGATCGAGCTGCTCGCCGCCGCGCAGGGCGTCGACCTGCGCGCGCCGCACGAAACGAGCCCGAAGCTGCAAAAGGCAATGGAGACGATCCGCGCGGACGTCGCGCACTACGACCTCGACCACTACTTCGCGCCGGACATCGCGGTGATCGCGCAGCGCGTGCGCGAGCGCGCGTTCGCGAAGCTGAGCCCGCTCGCGTTCGAATCGGAACAATAAGACGATGAGCACGCCCGCCTATCAGGAAATCAAGGACTTCATCCTCGATCGCATTCACGCCGGCGAATGGGCGGAAGGCGATCAGGTGCCGTCCGAGAACGAGCTCGCGCGCGAATTCAAGGTCGCGCGGATGACCGTCAACCGCGCGCTGCGCGAGCTGACGGCCGAGCAGGTGCTCACGCGCATCCAGGGGGCGGGCACCTTCGTCGCGCGGCCGAAGTACGAATCGACGCTCGTCGCGATCCGCAGCATCTCCGACGAGATCGCCGCGCGCGGTCACAAGCACCACGCGCGCGTGCTCGACCTCGTCACGATGAAGGCCGACGATGCGCTCGCCGACGAGATGCAGGTGCCGCTCAACACGAAGATCTTCCGCTCGGCGATGCTGCATTACGAGAACGACGAGCCGGTTCAGCTCGAAGAGCGCTGGGTCAATCCGGCCGTCGCCGCGGACTATGCCGACCAGGACTTCTCGACGATCACGCCCAACCAGTACCTGATGCGCGTCGCGCCGCTGCAGCGCGTCGAGTACCGGATCGAGGCCGCGATGCCCGAGCGCGCGATGCGCGAGCAGCTCGAGACGGGCGAGACCGAGCCGTGCCTCGTGCTGCATCGGCGCACATGGTCGCAAGGCGTCGTCGCGTCGGTCGTGAATCTCTGGCATCCGAGCAGCCGCTATCGCTTCACCGGCCATTTCTGAACGCTTAACGAACCTTCACATTCCTTTCCGGGAGCAGTCGTCATGAATCACCCGAAACACATCGATCCGCGTCTCGATCCGACCCGCGTGATCCGTGCGCCGCGCGGCAGCGAGAAGCACTGCAAGAACTGGCTCGCCGAAGCCGCATACCGGATGATCCAGAACAACCTCGATCCGGAGGTCGCCGAGCATCCGCACGCGCTCGTCGTCTACGGCGGCATCGGCCGCGCGGCGCGCAACTGGGATTGCTTCGACCAGATCCTCGCGTCGCTGAAAGACTTGAACGACGACGAGACGCTGCTTGTCCAATCGGGCAAGCCGGTCGGCGTGTTCCGCACGCACGAGAACGCGCCGCGCGTGCTGATCGCGAACTCGAACCTCGTCCCGCACTGGGCGACGTGGGACCACTTCAACGAGCTCGACCGCAAGGGCCTGATGATGTACGGCCAGATGACGGCGGGCAGCTGGATCTACATCGGCAGCCAGGGGATCGTGCAGGGCACGTACGAGACATTCTTCTCGGTCGCGAACCAGCACTTCAACGGCGATCCGAGCGGCCGCTGGATCCTGACGGGCGGTCTCGGCGGGATGGGCGGCGCGCAGCCGCTCGCGGCGACGATGGCGGGCTTCTCGATGATCGCGGTCGAATGCGACGAATCGCGGATCGATTTTCGCCTCAAGACGCGCTACGTCGACAAGAAGGCGAAGACGCTCGACGAAGCGCTCGCGATGATCGACGACGCGAAGCGCGCGGGCAAGCCGGTGTCGATCGGGCTTCTCGGCAACGCGGCCGACGTGTTCGCGGAGATCGTCGCGCGCGGCATCACGCCGGACTGCGTGACCGACCAGACGAGCGCGCACGATCCGGTCAACGGCTACCTGCCGCAGGGCTGGACCGTCGAAGCGTGGCGCGAAGCGCAGAAGGTCGCGCCGGACAGCATCGTGAAGGCGGCGAAGCAGTCGATGGCGGTGCAGGTGCGCGCGATGCTGACGCTGCAAGAGCGCGGCGCGGCGACGCTCGATTACGGCAACAACATCCGCCAGATGGCGCTCGAGATGGGCGTCGAGAACGCATTCGACTTCCCGGGCTTCGTGCCCGCATACATCCGGCCGCTCTTCTGCGAGGGCAAGGGGCCGTTCCGCTGGGTCGCGCTGTCGGGCGACCCCGAGGACATCTACAAGACCGACCAGAAGGTCAAGGAGCTGATCCCCGACGATCCGCACCTGCACAACTGGCTCGACATGGCGCGCGAGCGCATCGCGTTCCAGGGCCTGCCCGCGCGGATCTGCTGGGTCGGCGTGAAGGATCGCTATCGCCTCGGCCAGGCGTTCAATGAGATGGTGAAGAACGGCGAGCTGAAGGCGCCGATCGTGATCGGCCGAGATCACCTGGACACCGGCTCGGTCGCGAGCCCGAACCGCGAAACGGAATCGATGAAGGACGGCTCGGATGCGGTCAGCGACTGGCCGCTCCTCAATGCGCTGCTGAACACCGCGGGCGGCGCGTCGTGGGTGTCGCTGCATCACGGCGGCGGCGTCGGCATGGGCTTCTCGCAGCACGCGGGCGTCGTGATCGTCGCCGACGGCACCGATGCCGCGCACGAGCGCCTCGGCCGCGTGCTGTTCAACGATCCGGCCACGGGCGTGATGCGCCATGCGGATGCCGGCTACGAGCTCGCGCAGCGCACCGCGAAGGAAGCGGGTCTCAAGCTGCCGATGCTCGGACGCTGACGCGGATGGTGTCGTCTACGATGCAAGCGACGCTGATACGCGCGGATTCGCTCGTTGCATCGCCGTGGAAGAATGGCGGCGGCGTGACGCGCGAGATCGCCGCGCATCCGTCGGGCGAGCGCGCGACCGGCGCCGCATTCGACACCTTCGCGTGGCGCGTGAGCGTCGCGGACATCGCGCAGCCGGGGCCGTTCTCGCGTTTCGACGGCATCGACCGCACGCTCGTGCTGCTCGCGGGCGCGGGGATGACGCTCGTCGAGCCGGGCGGCGCGCGGCACGTGCTGCGCGCGCCGCTCGATCGCGTCGCATTCGCGGGCGAGACCGCGCTCGCGGCCGAGCTGCACGACGGCCCGACGCGCGACTTCAACTTGATGACGCGGCGCGACGCGGCGCGCGGCAGCGTCGACGCGTGGCACGGCGGCGGCGCGGCGTATGCGCTGCGCGCGCATGCCGTGCTGCTGTTCTGCGCGAGCGGTGCGCCCGTCGTCGATCTCGGCGATGGCGCGCCCGTCGTGCTGAGCCCGTTCGACACGCTGCGCCTCGACGATCCCGCGAACGGCGAGCTACGATGCACGATCCACGGCGACGGCGCGTTGCTCGCGGTCGGCTTGACGCTTCTTCACGACAAGGCTTGAGCGGATGAAATCGATTCTCTGGCACAACCTGAAACTGTGCGCGCACGGCGACCCGAACGATACGATCGCCGACGCCGCGATCGCTGTGAACGGCGACGGCACGATCGCGTGGCTCGGACGCGCGAGCGACGTGCCGGCCGGCTACGTGCACTGGGCGCGCGAGGATCTGCGCGGCGCATGGGTGACGCCCGGCCTCGTCGATTGCCACACGCATCTCGTCTACGGCGGCCAGCGTGCGGACGAGTTCGCGCGGCGCCTCGCCGGCGTGAGCTACGAAGAGATCGCGCAGCGCGGCGGCGGCATTGTGTCGACGGTGCGCGCGACGCGCGAAGCGAGCGAGGCGATGCTCTTCGAGCAGGCGGCCGCGCGGCTGCGGCCGCTCCTCGCCGAAGGCGTGACCGCGATCGAGATCAAGTCCGGATACGGGCTCAAGTTCGAGAGCGAGCGCCGGATGCTGCGCGTCGCGCGGCAGCTCGGCGAGCGCTTCCCGGTGAGCGTCTACACGACGTTCCTCGGCGCGCACGCGTTGCCGCCCGAATATGCGGGCCGCGCGGACGCCTACGTCGACGAAGTCTGCGATCGGATGCTGCCCGCGCTCGCCGACGAAGGGCTCGTCGACGCGGTCGACGTGTTCTGCGAGCGGATCGGCTTCACGCTCGCGCAGAGCGAGCGGGTGTTCGAGGCGGCCGCGCGGCGCGGACTGCCGGTCAAGATGCATGCGGAGCAGTTGTCGAACGGCGGCGGCACCGCGCTCGCCGCGCGCTATCGCGCGCTGTCCGCCGATCATCTCGAATATCTGGACGAGGCGGGCGTCGCGGCGATGCGCGCATCCGGCACGACGGCCGTGCTGTTGCCGGGCGCCTATTACTTCATTCGCGAGACGAAAATGCCGCCGATCGATCTGCTGCGCCGGCACGGCGTGCCGATCGCGCTCGCGACCGATCACAATCCGGGCACGTCGCCGCTCACGTCGCTATTGTTGACGATGAACATGGGCTGCACGCTGTTCAAGCTGACGGTGCAGGAAGCGCTCCTCGGCGTCACGCGCCATGCGGCGACGGCGCTCGGCGCAAGCGACCGGCACGGCTCGCTCGCGCCGGGGCGGCAGGCGGACTTCGCCGTGTGGTCGGTGGCGACGCTCGCGGAGCTTGCGTACTGGTTCGGCCGGCCGTTGTGCGAGCGGGTCGTGAAGGGCGGCGTGACGGTATTCGCGCGCGATGCGCGCTGACCGGAAGACAAGCATGACGAAGATCGATTCGATGTTGTTTGCCGAGCATGCCTATCTGCCCGGCGGCTGGCGGCGCGACGTGCTGCTGCGCTGGGACGCGACGGGCGCGCTCGTCGACGTCCGCGCGAACGCGGCGGCGCCTGCGGGCGTCGCGCGCGCGAGCGGGCCGCTGCTGCCCGGCATGCCGAACCTGCATTCGCACGCGTTCCAGCGCGCGATGGCGGGGCTCACCGAATATCGCGCGAACCTGTCCGACACGTTCTGGAGCTGGCGCGACCTGATGTACCGCTTCGCGCTGAAGATCACGCCCGATGCGCTCGCCGCGGTCGCGCGCTGGCTCTATGTCGAGATGCTGAAGAGCGGCTATACGTCGGTGTGCGAATTTCATTACGTCCATCATGCACCGGACGGCGCGCGCTATCCGCGGCGCGCGGAGCTGGCCGCGCGCGTCGTCGGCGCGGCGCAAGACGCGGGCATCGGCATCACGATGCTGCCCGTCGCGTATCAGTACAGCGGCTTCGGCGAACGCGCGCCGCGCGACGACCAGCGCCGCTTCATCAACACGCCCGACGCGCTGCTCGCGCTCGTCGACGAGTTGCGCGGCGCGCTGCCCGAGCACGGCGGGCTGCGCTACGGCATCGCGCCGCATTCGCTGCGCGCGGTGTCGGAAAGCGGATTGCGCGAATTGCTCGGAGGATTGCCGGCCGATGCGCCCGTGCACATTCATATCGCCGAGCAGACGGCGGAAGTCGACGACTGCGTGCGCGCGTACGGCGCGCGGCCGGTGCAGTGGCTGCTCGACCGCTTTGACGTGAACGCGCGCTGGTGCCTCGTGCATGCGACGCATCTCGACGCGGCCGAGACGCGCGCGCTCGCGCGCAGCGGCGCGATCGCGGGCCTGTGTCCGACGACCGAGGCGAATCTCGGTGACGGAATTTTCCCGGCGGTCGACTATCTCGCGGCGGACGGCGCGATCGGCATCGGCTCGGACAGCCATGCGGCCGTCGACTGGCGCGCCGAACTGCGCCTCCTCGAATACGGGCAGCGGCTCGTGCGGCGCGAGCGCAATGTGCTTGCCGATTCGGCGCATACTCACGTGGCAGACCGTCTGTTCGCGGCATCGCTCGCGGGCGGCGCATGCGCGGCCGGCCGGCCGGTCGGCGCGCTCGAAGCGGGCCGGCGCGCCGACTGGATCGTGCTCGATCCGGCACATCCGTCGATCGCTGAGCACGGCAGCGATACGTGGCTGTCGGGCGCGGTGTTCGCCGAGCACGGCGACACGCCGGTGCTCGACGTGTACGTCGGCGGCGAGCAGGTCGTGAGCGCGCGCCGGCATCGCGACGAGGAATCCGCGTACGCGGGATATCGCGCGGCGCTCGCGCAATTGCTGCGCTGAGTACGCAGCCGGATTGCATGAACGCATGATGGTACGAAGGTACGGAAGCACGGCTGCCGCGCAATACGGTTAGCATACGCGCCGCATCCGACATGCGGCGCGAGGTGCGAGGGCAGGGCTGCCCGCGCGGCGAGACGAAGTGCATGCAAGCCGTGTGCCTCGCGCACGCGGCGCCGCAACCGGCCGCCGCATGCGCGGCGCGCGGCGCGGATCGGCCGGCGCGCCGCGTGAGGCGCCGCATCATCAACGAGGTCGAACGATCATGAACACCGCATCGCATCCGCCGGTATTCACGCTGCATCGCGGCACGCTGCCGCTGCTGGTGTCGATACCGCACGCGGGCACCCATATTCCCGAAGAAATCGCCGCGACGATGACGCCCGTCGCGCGCTACGTCGACGACTGCGACTGGCATCTCGAGCGCCTGTACGATTTCGCGAAGGCGCTCGGCGCGTCGGTGCTCGTGCCGTCGCATGCGCGCTACGTCGTCGACCTGAACCGTCCGCCCGACGACGCAAACCTCTATCCGGGCCAGGACACGACGGGCCTCGTGCCCGTCGACACGTTCGACAAGGCGCCGCTGTACGCGGACGGCGACGAGCCGACCGTCACCGAGATCGCGCGCCGTCGCGAGCGGTACTGGACGCCGTATCACGATGCGCTCGTCGGCGAGCTGCAGCGCCTGAGGGACGAACACGGCCGCGCGCTGCTGTGGGAAGCGCATTCGATCCGCTCGCACGTGCCGCGCTTCTTCGACGGCCGGCTGCCGGACTTCAACTTCGGCACGTCGAGCGGCGCGAGCGCGGCGCCGGGGCTCGCCGACAAGCTGGCCGCGCTCGTCGACAAGCACGGCGGCTACACGTCGATCGCGAACGGACGCTTCAAGGGCGGCTACATCACGCGGCACTACGGTGCACCGGAGAACGGCGTGCAGTCGGTGCAGCTCGAGCTCGTGCAGGCGACCTACATGGAAGAGGCGCGGCCTTATTCGTACGACGAAGCGAAGGCGCAGCGCATCGCGCCGCTGCTCGAGGCGCTCCTGAAGGCCGCGCTCGAGCATCGTTGACATCGTTGCAGCGGCGGCCCCGTTTTCGTGGCGCGTTGCTCGGGATGGCGCGCTGCGTGCGGAGCCGCGCCGCCGCATGCGATTCGAGGCGGGTGCGATCTTCGGTCGTGATTCGCACGCTTGCCGCGCGATGCGTGCGTGCGAAGCGGAGATGTTTCGGATTCCGATCGGATAGCGCGGAAATGCCGCGCGATGCGTGCGTTCCTCGACACTTGTCGTCGAATATTCCAGCATCGCTTCCGAAGCGTAGTCAGGGAAAACCCTGGTTCCGTATTTTTGAAACGGAATTGACTGCGTTTCCAGATACGATAAGCTGATTGTCAGCTAGCCGTCACATCGATAACGGCGGCGTTTTCCGACGCCGTCGCCACGCGCGAACGAGCTGCTGCGACGTTCGCGACGATCGACCGGCTGGCCGGGCGGCGGCGCATGCGAAGTCGCATCGCCGCTTGCCGCGCTCATTACTTTAAACAGTCAGTCGAGTGTGATCGTGAGAGTCCAAGGCCCCTTGGTCAGACGGGATCGAAGTCGGCGCGCGAATCTTCCGCACGCCGTCGATGCCGCCGACGACGGCTGCGGCAAGTTTCTCGCCAGCCCAAGCCTGTCCATCTTCACCACCGTGTCCCGGCGCTCCGTGCGCCGTCACAACGCGGTCGCCGCACGCGCCTACATGGCGGTTCACGACGACGGCGTCGCCTCGCTGTTGCCCTAGCGCCTCTTTTCGTCACTCGTCGGTTCGTCGCTGCTGCGCAGCCTCGCGATGTCGCGAGGCGTGCGAGGGGACGGTGCGCGCGCCCTGTCGCGCGAAGTGCGGCCGTCGCGTCGCCGCGCGACGCGCGCATCCGTCGAATCGACGTTTCATCTCGCGGTCCGCAACGTGCGTGCGTGTTCGAGCGTGCGCGCTCGTGCGCAACGTCGTTCCCGTTTTTTGCGGCGAGCGCGATGGTGCATCGCACGTGCCGCGCGCGCGTTCGTCGCTCGTATCGAATCGGAGAAAACGCGATGGATGAACGCATCGACACCGCGCGGCGGCCCGTCGTCGGCATCTGCGCGGATCGCAAGACGGTCGGCCTGCATGTCGCGCACGTCGCGGGCGAGAAATACCTGACCGCGGTCGCCGACGGCGCGCTCGCGATTGCGATCGTGCTGCCCGCGCTCGGCGCGCGGCAGCGCGCGGACGAACTGCTCGCGCTCGTCGACGGCCTGCTGTTGACGGGCAGCTATTCGAACGTCGAGCCCGCGCGCTATGGCGGCCCGGCGAGCGCACCCGGCACGCTGCACGACGCGGCACGCGATGCGACCACGCTGCCGCTCGTGCGCGCGGCGATCGACGCCGGCGTGCCCATGCTCGCGATCTGCCGAGGGATGCAGGAACTGAACGTCGCGTACGGCGGCACGCTGCATCAGGAAGTGCACGCGTTGAGCGGCCATGCCGATCATCGCGAGGACTTGTCCGCGTCGGTCGACGTGCAGTACGGCCCCGCGCATCCGATCCGGCTCGAGCCGGGCGGCCTGCTGCAGCGCCTCGCGCACGGCGCGGAAACCGTCCAAGTCAACTCGCTGCACGCGCAAGGCATCGAACGGCTCGGCGACGGGCTGACCGTCGAGGCGCGCGCGCCGGACGGGCTCGTCGAAGCGATCGGCGTGCGCGACGCGCGCGCGTTCGCGCTCGGTGTGCAATGGCATCCGGAATGGCGGTTCGACAGCAATCCGCTGTCGCAAGAGATTTTTGCGGTGTTCGGCGCGGCGTGCCGCGCCCGAATGCGCAGGGCGGCCGAGCGCGCGACACGCGCGTGACGGCCGTCGAAGCTTATCGAAGAGAGGCTCACATGCAAGACATCGATGATTTTCTGAGGCAGCACCGGATCACCGAAGTGGAAGCGATCATCCCCGACATGGCGGGGATTGCGCGCGGCAAGATCATCCCGCGCAACAAGTTCGAAACGGGCGAATCGATGCGACTGCCGCAGGCGGTGATGGTGCAGACCGTGACCGGCGACTACCCGGAAGATGGCACGCTGACGGGCGTGACCGATCCCGACATGGTGTGCGTGCCCGACGCGTCGACGATCTGCCTGATTCCGTGGGCGGTCGATCCGACCGCGCAGGTGATTCACGATTGCGTGCATTTCGACGGCTCGCCCGTCGGGATCTCGCCGCGCTTCGTGCTGCGCCGCGTGCTCGATCTGTATCGCGCGAAAGGGTGGAAGCCCGTCGTCGCGCCGGAGCTCGAGTTCTATCTGGTCGACATGAACAAGGACCCGGATTTGCCGCTGCGGCCGCCCGTCGGGCGTACGGGGCGCGCGGAGACGGGGCGGCAGTCGTACTCGATCGAAGCAGTCAACGAGTTCGATCCGCTGTTCGAGGATATCTACGAATACTGTGAGCTGCAGGGCCTCGACATCGACACGCTGATCCACGAAGTCGGCGCCGCGCAGATGGAGATCAACTTCCTGCACGGCGACGCGCTGGCGCTCGCCGACCAGGTGTTCCTGTTCAAGCGCACGGTGCGCGAGGCGGCGCTGCGCCACAACATGTACGCGACATTCATGGCGAAGCCGATGGAGAACGAGCCCGGCTCGGCGATGCACATCCATCAGAGCATCGTCGACATCGAGACGGGCCGCAATCTCTTCATCGACGCGAGCGGCGACGTGACGCCGATGTTCCGCGGCTATCTCGCCGGGCTGCAGAAGTACACGCCCGCGCTGATGCCGATCTTCGCGCCGTACATCAACTCGTATCGCCGGCTGTCTCGCTTCATGGCCGCGCCGATCAACGTGCAGTGGGGCTACGACAACCGCACGGTCGGCTTCCGGATCCCACATTCGGTGGCAGCCGCGCGGCGGATCGAGAACCGGATTCCGGGCGTCGACTGCAATCCGTATCTCGCGATCGCGGGCACGCTCGCGGCGGGCTATCTCGGCGTCACGCAGGCGCTCGAACCGACCCAGCCGCTCGCGAGCGACGGCTACAGCCTGCCGTATCAGTTGCCGCGCAATCTCGAGGAAGGGCTCACGCTGATGAGCGCATGCACGCCGCTCGCCGAGATGCTCGGCGAGAAATTCGTGAAGGCCTATCTCGCGCTGAAGGAAACGGAGTACGAAGCATTTTTCCGCGTGATCAGCTCGTGGGAGCGCAGGCATTTGCTGCTGCACGTTTGAGCGAGCGCTCGCGCGCCGCATTCAGGAGATCAAAGTGACGTATCGAACCGAAGACATCGCTTTTGTACAGCCGCTGCGCGCGACCGCGTCGCAGCGCAGCACCGCGCAGTACCGCGCGCTCGACGCCGCGCACCACATCCATCCGTTTTCCGACATGGGCGCGCTCAATCGCGCCGGCAGCCGCGTGATCGTCAAGGCCGAGGGCGTCTATCTATGGGATTCCGACGGCAACAAGATCATCGACGGGATGGCCGGACTCTGGTGCGTGAACGTTGGTTACGGCCGCAAGGAACTCGCGGACGCCGCGTATCGGCAGCTCCAGGAACTGCCGTTCTACAACACGTTCTTCAAGACGACGCACCCGCCGATCATCGAGCTGTCGGCGCTGCTCGCCGAGATCGCGCCGCCGTCGTTCAATCGCTTCTTCTATTGCAACAGCGGATCGGAAGGCAACGACACGGTGCTGCGCGTCGTCCATCAATACTGGCGCACGCAGAGCCAGCCGCAGAAGAAGGTCGTGATCTCGCGCAGGAACGGCTACCACGGC
>NZ_LOVS01000112.1:0-40510 GCF_001523835.1 Burkholderia sp. ABCPW 14
GCTTACCCTCGCTGTTCTCCTGCTCGAGCACGCATTGGGCCGTGTGGATTTCCCACGGGTTGCCGGTGCGCTTCGAGATACCGCTACGGGCGATTACTTGGAGAATGGTCAACTTTTGCTTGCTCATAAACGGCTCCTTTTTAGGACTGCTATTGGTAATGACTAGAGCCACTCAGGCTCGTGACACATGCGCAACGAAGGCGCTAATCAAAAAGGTGGACGCTATGTCAGCCGTCCACAAAACACCGCACTATCCGAGGGCGGAGAGTCGCGCGGCGCACTACAGGGGGAATGGATTACGAGACTGGGAGACTTCCACCGGAACCAGCGTGCAAAAATCCGGCTTGCGGCCTGCCCGCAGCAGTTCGGCGCGGGCCTTTTCGCGAGCACCGTCGGCACTCCGAGCGCTCACATCGATGACCGCAACGCGGTTGTTACCGCACTGCGTGTAGGCATGAACTTGGTATTTCGGCAAGACCTACCCCCGCTTGGTTGCGATCTGACCCCGTCAGCGCGGGGTTTACCTTTCCGGGCAGCCTGATAGACTGCGATCTACACGGCCTAGAATCTACATGGCCTAGATTAATCTACATGCCATAGATCGTCAAGGAGAGACGTATGCGGATCGCAAAATATCTGGACGAACTGCAAAAGGTACTTGGAGTAGAGAACGATAAAGAACTGGCTCAGCGCATGGGATGGTCGCATAGCGTCCCGAGCCATTGGAGAAATGGACGCAGCAGCATGAACAACGAAACCTGTCTGCGAATCGCTGAAGTGCTAGGGATGGAAAATCCGTTGCCAGTCATCATGGCCGCAGATATGGACCGTGCCGAGAAGGCCGGCCAACATTCGCTTTGGGAAAGTTTTTTGCCGAAGCTGGCGGGCGTTAGTCTTGCCACTCTTCTGCTCGCGAGTGTCACAAATTTTATGACACCTACCACCGCGAACGCCGCCACGACAATGGAAAAGGGGACGGCCTTTTTACAATCTATCAATTATCGAACTTTTAGATTGTAGTGGCTAGATTGAAATGTCCGCTTTCGTGCCGCGTAAGCTGTTCGGCCGCCGGGTGTCCGGCGCCGGAGGCTGCGATGGCTGCAACGGAGCGAATCACGATGACGGCGCGCGAGCTGGCGCAGCGGCACGCCGCGCATCATGCAATGGGCAGACGCACCGTAGCCGCGAGCCCGCCGCTGTCGCGCAGCGACAGATCGAGCCGGCCGCCGTGCTGACGTGCGATGCGTTCGGCGATCGCGAGCCCAAGGCCCGTGCCGCCCGATGGACGGTCGGGCCGCTCGACGCGCCGAAACGGTTGCGTAAGAAGCGGCAGCGCGTCTTCCGGCACGCCGGGCCCGGCATCCTCGACGCGGATCACGACCCGCCCGCCCTCCACCGAGGTGCGCACCGACAGCCCGACCCGCCCGTGTATCGCCGCGTTGTGCATCAGGTTCATCAGCAGACGCTGCATGCCGACCGGACGAAACCGCATCGCCGGCAGCGGCGCGAGCCGCATGCCGAACCGATATCCGAGGCCGGTGTAGTCCGCGACGAGCTGCTCGATCAGCGCATTCAGGTCGCCCGGCAACACCGCTTCGCCGTCCCCGCTGCGCGCGAAATCGATGAACTGCTCGACGATCGCGTCGATCTCCGCGACGAAGCGCTCGGCGCTCTCTCGCGGCGAATCGAATGCCTCCGGCGCGGCGATCGCCATCCGCAGCTTCGTGAGCGGCGTGCGGATGTCGTGCGAGATACCCGCCAGCATTTCGGCGCGGGTCGTCTCCATGACGGCGAGCGACGCGACCATCCGGTTGAACGCATCGGCGACCATCGCCAGCTCGACGGGCCCCGAAACGGGCACGGCGTCGGGCCACTTACCACGTTCGATCGTCGCCGCAGCGCGCGACAGGCGTCGCAGCGGCACCGTCGTATCGCGCTGGATCATCCAGGCGCCGAATACCGGAAAGGTCGCGAACGCCAGCAACAGGCACGCGATACTCCACGGTTGCGCACTTCCGATATGCGTCGTGACGGGCAGCGCGACCCAGTAGGTGTCGCGGTCGATCGCGAGCCTGACCCAGAACCGGTGTTGCGGGCCGCCCTCCCACAGCACCAGCGTACCCGGCGTCAGCCGCGCGGCGAGCTGTGTCACGAAGCGGCGGATCTGGTAACCGCGCGGCACGGCGGTCAGATCCCGCTCGGGCGGGCTCTGCAGACCGCCGTTCATCGCGATGACTTCGCGTCGACGCTCCGGCTCCGGCCGCGCGGCCAGCAGCCGTTCGACGGTTTTCGTCTGCGAAGCGACCACCGACGCGATCTCGTCGATCCTCGGCAACTGGATCAGCAGGAAATAGATCACGGCCGTCGTCACATGACTCGCGACGACGATGCAGACCAGCAACAGCAGGTTGCGCCCGAGCAGCGTGCGTGGCCACGGCACTTTCATGATTCCAGCTCCGCGACGAGCATGTAGCCGATACCCCATACCGTCCGGATATGGCGCGGCGCCGACGCGTCGGCTTCGATGATCTGTCGCAGGCGCAGTACCTGCACGTCGACGCTGCGCGTGTTCGCATCGTAGTTCGGACCGCGCGCCCGCTCGATCAGGTTCGCACGGCTCACGGGCCGGTTCGGGGTTTGCGCGAGCGCGCACAGAAGACGCATCTCGGCCGACCCGACCTCGACCGCGACGCCGCTGGGCCCGCCAAGTTCCTGGCGTCCGGTGTCGAGTTGATATCCGCCGAAACGCAGTATCGCCCCCCCGCTTTCCTGCAGCACGCCATCGCGCAGATCGCGCTGACGCAGCGTGACCTGCTGACGGCGCAGCATCGCGCGAATGCGAGCCAGCAGCTCGCGCGGCAGGAACGGTTTCGCCAGATAGTCGTCCGCGCCCAGTTCGAGCCCGACCACACGATCGACCGGATCGCCGCGCGCCGTCAGCATGAGGATCGGGATCGTTTGTCCCTGCGCGCGCAGCCGTCGGCAGACGGCCAGCCCGTCCTCGCCGGGCATCATGATGTCGAGAATCAGCAGATCGTATGGCTCACGCTCGAGAAAGACGTCGAGCTGGGCGCTATTCTTCGCCGACCGAACATCGAAGCCGTGCGACGCCAGAAAGCGCTGCAGTATGTTTCGGATCTCCGCTTCGTCGTCCAGGACGATGATGCGGCCCGGCGGGATGTCATTCGGGCGAGCGGTGGTGTTCGGCATCACGGCCGGGCGATTTCCTGTGCTGAAAAGATGAACGGGCGCCGTCACGCCCGATCAACGCGGGTTGCGCGCGGCGAACTGCTTGAGATCGGCGAGCGTGATGTAACCCTTGTGCGCCGTGTCGATCTGGTCGAAATGCTGTGCGACGCGAGGCATGCCGGCCTGCGCTTCCGCGCGTGTCAGCTTGCCATCGTGATCGACGTCAGCCGCCGTGAAGCGCGCCTCGAGCTTCTGCTGCATGGCAGCATCCTGCTGCGCTATCGCGTTCGACACCAGGACGAAAGACGCGCCAAGAGCGGCTACGAGCATCAGACTAAAACGGTTCATTCTATTCTCCTTGGTAAAGATGGCAAAAAAAGTCGCTTTTCGCCAGTGGCGAATTGCGGAACGCTAAAGTGAGTGGCGATTTCGGTCTGTTACAACTCGATGTCAAGTCATGTCACGGTACGCCGCGACGAGCCCATCAGAAGCGGTAAGCGACCCCCATCGAGCCGAACACGCTTGCCCGCCGCTCGACGATCGGGCTGTCGGCCGCGTCGCCCACGAGCGTGCCTACGCCCACGCTCGCGCGTGCTGACCAGTGCGCGTCGAGCCTGTGCTCGAGCGACACCCGCAGATCCGTGCGCTGGAAGCCCGACGACGGCGTATAAGTCGGCAGATGGGCGGCACTGGCCGCCGCCTGCGCGTCGTCGATGCCGAATTCGGTTTGCGCGGCCGAGCGGTTGGCCCAGACCGTGCTCAGCGACGCGGTCACGCGATCGCGCGGCCCGTCGAAGAGCCGGTATGCGAGCGCCAACGTTACGTGATTGCCGTAGCCTGAATGGGCCGACTGCAGGAAGCGCACGTTGGCGCTCGCCGGGCCCGCTTGCCAGCGAACGAACGCGCCGTAGAGAAAGCTGTTCGCGATGTCGCCGGTGCCGTTCAGGACCGCCGCGTCGTCCTCCTTGCGACCGAGCCCCAGGCCGACGAGCGGACCGATCGAAAGGTTCGGCGTGACCGACCACGCGGCGCCGGCCTCGAGACCGCTCGCGAAGACACTCCAGTTCGACGCGGAACGGCCGGCCAACGCCACCACCGGCAGTGGTACCACGCGATAGCTGCTCGCGCCCGCGTAGCGCGGCACCGCGACCAGGTCCAGGCCGACGCTGCCCGTCGCGGAAGACTGGGCGAATGCGTGAGTATTGCCGACGAGGGCCTGAAGCGCGAGCGCGGCCGCGACGGCGCCGCGACGCGCGGCGACGCGCGCCGGCCCGTCGAATCGAGTCGTACGAGTCAACATCGAATGGTATTCCTTGCAAGGCGTTCGGATGGATTGCCAGCGGTGTCGCGCATGCCCCATGTCCGGGCTCGGACGCGCACCGTATCCGGCGGTAGGAAAGAAAGCGGCGCGACGCTGTCGTGACGGTCGGGGGACGCGTCCGCCTGCCGCGCCGATCGGATCGGCCGATCCGATGCTCAGGACCAGTGTCCCGTGACCCAGACGCCCCCGACCCAATGTTCGGGCACCCAGACGCGCGGACGGACGACAACCGCGGGCGCCGGGGCCGGCACAACCGCAACTGTGGCCGGTGCCGCGACCACGGCGGGCGCCACGACGGTGACAGAAGGCGGTGGCGCGACGACGGCGACGCGCGGAGCGCCCGCGACCACCACACCACCCGTCGCCACTGTCCCGCCGCGCGGTCCCGTCACGCTGGTCGTCGTCGTCACGACGCCGGGCGCGACTCGCGTCGCCGTGTCCGTCCAACTGACGGAATGGCCATTGGGGCCGCTGGCACTCGCCGAATGCGTACACCCGCCGCCAGCGCAATTCGTGCTGGCCGTATGCGTATAGGTGCCGTTCGCCCCCGTGACCGTCTCGGTCGACGAATAGTGGCCGGGCGACGACCGCGTGACGCTGCCGGCCGTGTCGATCGTCTGCCCGTGGGGCGTGGTCACGCTGCCGTCGTGCGTGCAAGTGCCGCCGCCGCAGTTCGTCGTCCCGCTGTGCTCATAGCGGCCGCCGCGCGGACCGACGGTCGTTCCCGTATTGGCGAACTGCCCCGGCCCCGTATGCGTGACCGTGCCGTAATTCGTCGTCAGGCCGCCGCGCGGGCCGACGAACGCGCTACCGTGCGTGCAGCTGCCGCCGCCGCAGGATGCGCCCCGGACCGACGCCTCGCGACCGTATCCGGATACGCCGGCGAGGGCCGGCTCGATGCCGAGCGCGATCAGCAGCGATGCGCAGGCGGCCAGATGGATTTTCTTCATGCGGACTCTCCCGAGACGGATTGGGTGACTCGATGCCTCGCAATGTAGAGAGTCCGGTCCGAAAAAGCTGTTAGCAATTCATGTCAGACAATGTCGTGAATCCGTTGAAACGAGATGACATGGTTTCCCAACAGATTTTCATCGGTATTGCTTCTAGTCTGCCGATGTCGTCCTGGCCGCGGCCAGCCGATCCCTTTCTGATCAAGGAACTGCCATGAAACTGCATGCATCGTTTGCCGCCGCAAGCGGCCTCGCGCTCGCGCTGGTTGCCCCCTCCTCATTCGCCGGTGTCGCCGTCGGCATCACGGTGCCGGTCGCTGTGCCGGTCGCTGTGCCGGTCGTCGCGGCGGCGCCCGCGGTGCCCGTCTACGTCGTGCCGCCCGTGATCGCGCCGCCTCCCGTCGTCGCCCCGCCGTCGGCTGTCGTGGTGACGCCCGCGTATGTCGCGCCCGTGCGGCCGGTGGTCGCGGGCCCCGTCGTCACGGTCCGTACGGGCTATTGGGTGCGCGGCCCGGTCGTCGTACGCTAAAGACATGCGTGCGGCGTTCCTCCCGGCCGCCCTCAGTGCAGCACCGCATGCCGCGCCGCCGGACGTTGCCGCGCTCGCGCAACGATACGGCTGCACAATATTCCTCGATGCGATCTGCGATCCGTCCGCGCAACTGCATGATTCGAGGTTGACGAAAGCGCTGTTATCGAACTCGTGTGCTATTCGCATTGAGTGGTAGCGAATCCTAATCGACGCTGCCCCGCCAGTTCGATCTTTTCCGACTGCGGGGCGTTTCTTGGGTTGTTGTTCAGGCCGTCCATGACCGTGACGATGCCTCGGCGCCATCCCCGCAAACCACAGATTTCAGACCGGCAGTTCGACGTCAGTCGTCTCGGCTTGCCCAAGCCGGTCCCACGGCGGAGTCGGCGTGAAATAGTCGGTCAGTTCTTCGACAACCGCCTGCACCTTCGGCGAAGGTCCGCGCGCGACCGGCCACAGCACGTGAATGGGCATGCAGCCGCCGGTGAAATCGGGCAGCACGATGTCGAGCCTGCCCGCGCGCAGATCGTCGGCAACGAGCCACGTCGGCAGGTACGCGAGCCCGTTGCCCGACAACACCGCGTCGCGCAGCGCATCGCCCTGGCCGATCGAATGCTTCGCCCGGATGTCCGCCGTCACCGCCGCGTTCCGTACGTCGGAAAATACCCAAGGTATCGCCCGTCCGTCGCGCGCGAACACGATGCAATCGTGACCGGTCAATTCGTCGATCGTCGCGGGGCGCCCTCGCACCGCGAGATACGCCGGCGACGCACACAACACCGAACGCTGAATCCCGAGCGGGCGACGAGCCGTGTTCGCGCTGTCGCGAAGCTCGCCGAGCCGCACGACCACGTCGACGCCTTCGTCGATCAGATCGACGAACCGATCCGTGAACGACACGTCGAGTTGCAGCAACGGATGCCGTTCGGCCAAATCGATCAGGACCGGCAACACCCAGCGCCTGCCGAATGAAGTCGACAAGCTCACGCGCAGCGGTCCCGCAACCTCATGGCGCCGCTGCGCGAGCACCGCTTCGACGTGGACGAGCTGATCAAGAATGCGCAGGCAGCTTTCGTAATACAGGCGGCCTTCCGTCGTGAGCGTCAGCGCGCGCGTCGTGCGCTCCAGCAGCCGCACGCCGAGCCGCTGCTCCAGCCGTGCGACGTTCTTGCCGACGGCGGACTTGGACAGGCCCACTCGACAGGCGGCTGCGGTAAAGCTGCCTGCCCCGACCGCGTGCACGAACGCCACCATGGCTTGAAGATGAGTCACTTTGATTCGGTTCATGAAATTGGCGACGAAATGGCGCAGATATGAGGAGCAGATATCGCCACTGCCGAGCGCCGCGCGCTCGTAGAATGAATGACAGGAATTCGCGATGGCGCGGGTTCGTTCTCGGGCGGGACAACAGATGGCGCAGACGATGAAGATCTGGGAACTCGACGCATTCGGCATTGACCGCCTCGCACTGGCGCAAAGACCCGTGCCGAAACCCGGCGCCGGAGAATTGCTCGTGCGCGTGGCAGCTGTGTCATTGAATTATCGAGACAAGCTCGTGATCGAAGGTCAGTTGATGTCGACACCGCCTGCGATGCCCTTCACGCCCGTCTCCGACATGTGCGGCGAAGTCGTCGAGACGGGCGCAAACGTCGAGCGCTTCAAATCGGGCGACCGCGTGATGGGCAATTTCTGGACGCCGTGGATCGGCGGCACGCTGCCTCCCGAGATGCGCACGTCGGAACGTTCGCTCGGCGGGCCGTTGCCCGGCATGCTCGCCGAATACGTCGTGCTGCCCGAATCGGCGGCCGTCATCGCGCCCGCGTCGCTGTCCGACGCCGAGGCATCGACGTTGCCCGTCGCCGGCGTGACCGCTTGGGTTGCGCTCGTCGAACGCGGACAGCTCGCGCCGGGACAGACCGTCGTCGTACAGGGTACCGGCGGCGTCGCACTCTTCGGCCTGCAGATCGCGCGCGCACTCGACGCGAAGGTCGTCGTGCTGTCCCGTCACGATGACAAGCTCGCTCGTGCGCGCACGCTCGGCGCATGGGCGGGCATCAACACGACGCGCACGCCGAAATGGGAGGATGCCGTCCTCGAGCTCACCGCCGGCCGGGGTGCGAACGTCATCGTCGAGCTCATCGGCGGCGACAATGTGTTGCATTCTGTCAGCGCGGTCGCGGATCATGGTCATATCGTCCAAGTCGGCTTTCTGGCGAGCCCGACGGTGCGCATCGACGCGATTTCGCTGATGCTGACGCGCGCGTCGATCCACGGTGTCTCGGTAGGCAGCCGGCAGTCATTCGACGCGCTCGTCCGCGCAATCGATCGGCACGCGATCAAGCCGATCATCGACTCGGTCTATCCGTTCTCCGACGTGCGCGCCGCATTCGAGCACCTCGACCGGGGGCCATTCGGCAAGATTGTCGTCTCCGTTCGCGGCTGACGTCGGCGGCCGCCTGAGCGGCGCGTCGCGTGCGCCGTCAGGTCGTCAGGTCAACGTCGAGAACATGTCCTTGCGATACGGGACGATCCGATCGTACTCGCCCGCCCGCACTTTCGCGGGCCACGCCGGGTCGGCCAGCAAAGCGCGGCCGAGCGCGATGCAATCCGCCCTGCCCGCCTCGACTCGCGCCACCGCACGATCGAGATTCTCGACGCCGACCGACAGCCCTTCCGCGCCGCGCACCTGCGCCGCCGAGAATGCGCTGTCGATCCCGATGCTACCGACCATGATCACCGGCTTGCCGGACAGCTTCCGGACGAGCGACGCGAGATCGGCGTCGCTTTCGGACGGAAACGCGGGCTCCCAGAAGCGGCGCGTGCTGACGTCGAAGATGTCGACACCCGCGGCAACGAGCGCATCGAGCATCGTCTTGAGCTCGCCCGACGATTCGACGATGCGCGCGGTGTAGTCCTGCACCTTCCATTGCGAGAATCTGAAGACGATCGGCACGCTCGCGCCGACTGCCTTGCGCACCGCCGCAGCCACCTCGGTCGACAGCCGCAGGCGGTTCTCGAGCGAGCCGCCGTATGCGTCGGCGCGCCTATTCATGTTCGTCCACAGGAATTGATCGAACAGATAGCCGTGCGCGCCATGCAGCTCGATCGCGTCGAAGCCGGTCTCGACCGCATCGTAGGCGGCGCGCGCGAACGACGCCGCGATATCGCGCGCGTCGGCGTCCGTCATCTTCTCGATCGTGACCACGCCGTCTTCGACGATGCGCTCGGGCCCGATGCCGGGCCATTCCGGATGAGGCGGCGTGCCGCGCCGATGCACGTTGCCGAGGTGCCAGAGCTGCGCCGCGATCGCGCTTCCGGCATCGTGCACGCCTTCCACGACGCGCTTCCAGCCGTCGAGCGCTGGCTGGCCGAAGCAATGCGGCACGTCGGCGAATCCGCTCGCGACCGGATGATCGACGTACGTTCCTTCGGTGATGATGAAGCCGACGCCGCCTTCGGCGCGCTTCGCGTAATAGCGTGCGACTTCGCGGCCGGGAATGCCGTTCGGCGATTGCCGCCGGGTCATCGGCGCCATGACGATACGGTTGGGCACGCGCAGGCCGCCCAGCGAAACCGGTTCAAAAATGATGTCGAAATTCGAGATGTTTGTCGTCGACATGGAGTCCTCGCCGGCTGACTATGTTGGGCGCACGCGACGCACGACGAACCGGCGCATCGCGTACGGCGGATGGATCGCATAGGCAATCGCGCGACCGGTGAGCCGGATCACGCGGCTTCGTCGTGCTGGAGGCTTTCGCGCGGATCGCGCCTGGCCGACAGTTTTTCCGAAACCAGGAACGCGAGCTCGAGCGCCTGCGATCCGTTCAGGCGCGGATCGCAATGCGTGTGATAGCGTTCGCACAACTGATCGTCTCGAATCTGCTGCCCGCCGCCCGTGCATTCCGTCACGTCGGTTCCCGTCATTTCGAGATGCAGGCCGCCCGCATGCGTGCGTTCCGCCTCGTGGACATCGAAGAAGCGCTCGACCTCGAGCAAAATGCTCTCGAAGCGGCGCGTCTTGTATCCGGATGCCGACTTGATCGTGTTGCCGTGCATCGGATCGATCGACCAGATCACTTCGCGCCCTTCGCTCTTCGTCATTCGCACGAGGCGCGGCAGCAACTCGGGAAGCTTTTCGGCGCCCATTCTCGCGATCAGCGTGAGGCGGCCCGGCTCGTTGTCCGGGTTGAGCGCGTCGATCAGCCGCAACAGATCGTCGGGCTCGATCGTCGGGCCGCATTTGAGCCCGATCGGATTCGAGACGCCGCGCAGGAACTCGATGTGCGCGTCGTCGGCGCCGCGCGTGCGCTCGCCGATCCACAGCATGTGCGCGGAGCAGTCGTACCATTCCTCCGTCAGCGCATCCTGTCGAGTCAACGCCTCTTCGTAATGCAGGAGCAGTGCGTCGTGGCTCGTATAGAGATCGGTTTCGCGCAGCGAGCGCACCGACTCCGGCGATACGCGGCACGCGTTCATGAACACGAGCGCCTGTTCGATGCGGCACGCGATCTGCCGATAACGCTGCCCCTGCGGCGCGGACGCGACGAAGCCGGCATTCCATTCCTGCACTTGACGCATGTCGGCGAATCCGCCGTGGCTCAACGCGCGCAGCAGGTTGAGCGTTGCCGCTGCCTGGGAATAGGCCTTGAGCACGCGCTCGGGGTCCGGTCGCCTCGCGGCCGCCGTGAATTCGATGCCATTGATGATGTCGCCGCGATAGCTCGGCAGCGTGACGTCGCCGACCGTTTCGTCGGGCGAACTGCGCGGCTTCGCGAACTGCCCTGCGATGCGGCCTACCTTGACGACGGGAAGCCCGGTGCTGAATGCAAGCACCGTCGACATCTGCAGGAACACGCGGAGCAAATCGCGCACCGCATTCGGATGAAACTCGGCGAACGACTCTGCGCAATCTCCCCCTTGCAGAAGGAAGGCCTTGCCGCGCGCGACGTCCGCGAGTTGCGCCTTGAGATCGCGAATTTCTGATGCGAGCACGAGCGGCGGCAACCGCCTCAGTTGCTCCTCCGACGCCGCGAGCTTCGCCGAGTCGGGATAGCTCGGCACCTGGTGGATCGGCCGATCGCGCCAGGAGGACGGGGACCAGTCAGCATGCGTCATGGCGGCCCTCTTGCGTTCCGGCCGGCTCGACATGCGAACCGCGGTCGCCGCTCGACGTGCCGGAGAAGGATCGGCGGCCCGCTTCGGCGTGCAACTCCGCCTCGGGAGATGTCCGGTTCGCGGGAAGCGTTGCGCCAATCAACACATCGAAATCGTAGTGATCCACAGTCAGGCTCCGACAAAGCAGATGATCTCCCGCAGCACATGCCCGCGGGTCCTTGCCTCACTCCAGCCTACTTAATTTATTGCGACCGCCGTCTTTCTCCGCCGGCGCGGCCGCATTATGTCGGCGCGCCGACGCCGTCATGCGCGTTGGAACGCTTGGCTGACGACTCGCGCGCCGCATTCGCCGCGCGGGACAGCCGCAATCATCGCGTCGCCGTTTCCGGAAAAATCTGATTGACCACCTGGTATGCGAGCGCCGTCCAGTATTCGCTCGCATCGTCCGCGACGAGCTTTGCCTCTTCTTCGGCAAGCCGCACGACGCCGGGATCAAGCAGGAAATCCTCGAGATCGTTGATCGACGTGAACGCGAGGATCGACACACCGTCGATCGTGTGCCCGACCGGATGGAAGAACGGCTGCCCTTCCTGCGTCGGACCGATGTTGTGCAACTGAACGTAGCGCCTGACATAGCGGCTCGTCGCCGGCTGGGCGAGCACCTGCTTCGCGTGCTGGTTCAACCACGCGTCGTGGAAATCGGCGCGAGACAGCGATGCCTTGCGGCCCGCGACCCTGACGAGCAAAAACGACTCGCGCTGCGTTTCGCTCGGCACGATGATGTGCTGCCGAGCGAGCACCGGACACAGCTCGCGGAAAATCGCCTGATCCTCGGGCAAGACCTTTGCCGCGATTTCCGGCTGACTGAATACCGCCTGCAACCCTTCGACGTTCTCGAAGCCGAGGTATGCGATGCCGTCCCATTGCGGACGGCGGTATTCGGGAATATGGCCGATCACGGTATCGAACAGCTTGCCGTTACGGTCGACGGGCGGCTCGTAAGGCAGCGGCGCGCCGCTCGATGGGCCGGCTGGCAACCGGTGAATCTGGTCATAGCGCAGCAAATGCTGGATGCCGTTCGCTTCGGGCGGCTGAGCATAGACGAAGCGCGGTCCGTGCACCTTTCGCCAATATTCGGTCCATTTTTCGAACGCAAGGTTCGGGTTGCGCTCGAAGGCGCTCGTTTCGACGGCGGGATCCTTGATCAGTTCGCCCGTGGGGTTCAGCAGCAGGTTCGGATCTCTGCGGCGCTCGTCGAGCGGCGCGTTATCCGCGCGGGACAGCAGCGAGCAGATGACCGTCAAAGGCTCATCGTACGAACGGTAGGTTTTCAGATAAGGCGAACGAAACTGATTTTCGGCGGAAGTACTGGACACGACGGACTCCTGCTCTCCGGAATGGATGATCGCATTGCAGACGCTCACCCCGCCGCCGTGCGCCGCATGACCCACGGCAAACAGCGAGAACGCACGGGCGAGGTCTCGCAACAACTTTGCATTGCTTATCGTTTAATCAACGTGTTGAGCGAATCGAGCCGGCCGCGAGCGCGGTGCGCCCACGCATCACGACCGACTGCGCCGACCGAACGGCGGCCGCATGCGGCCTCTCGCTCACACCCTCGGGTTCTGGATGCGACGGAAGGATCGGCGAGCCGGGCTCGCGCCGATGGCACGGGCCCGAGCGACAGGGCCGGCCATTTCGCTCTGCCCGGCGAAATCGATCCGTGCGAACAATAATCGCACGAGATTAGATCGCATGCAATCTAATTTGATGGGCCGCTGATGCACCGACGCGCAAGCGGTCCCGCGCATCGGCGTGAGCCGCTCAAGCCGGTGACGCGGGGCGTGGGCGATACCCTTCTTCGTCTTCCGAATCGTCGTCCTGATCGACGCGGCTCGCCGGATGGACGACCGCTCGCGCGGCTCCGGACAGCACGGTCGCTCCATCGAGCTGCCACGCCCTGCCGCTGAAACGTACGACGTCGCCCCGGAGCCCGGCATGCGGTTCGACCGCCTCCACTCGCCACGCAAGCAGGCACGTGCTGCCGGGCTCGGGCGTGCGCCGGCAGTCGACCGTGAACGACAACAGCGAACTCGTGTCGTGCTCCGCCGCGAACATGAAGAACAGCCTGGAGAACGCGGACGCGAGCGCCGCCTGATCGGAGAGGCGATGCATCGACACGTCGTCTTTCGGCGGCCGAATCGCGCTGCGCGCGTCGTGTCGCGCGACTGTGCGCAGCGCAACCCAATCGCTGCGCGTTTCTCCAATCGAGTATCGGAACCGTGCCATTTCTTCTCCCGGAAATGAGGGGTGCATCAGCCGCCGTTTCGACGCAAAATCCACCTCCAAAGTCCCACTTTTACATCGTGGTGATATTAGTCGCTTGAGATGTATAGTGGCGAACATAGCGGAAATCGACAAACAATTTCGCGCTCGAGGAGGTATCCGGATGGGACGCTTTTCCGTCGAACGGTTCGACGTAGTCGGCATGGGGTTCGTGGATGGCTCGACCGCGCGCGCGGCCGGGAAACGCCGCCCCGGAAAAGTCGCAGGATCGGCTTGCGCGGGCGACGCGATCGGCGTGTGCGTTCGCATCCGTGAAGCAGCGCTTGGGCGAAGCCGAGAACGCGTCAACTCGGTGGTTACCAGTACCGGGCCCACACGAATGGCGACGACATATATGCTATATTGGAAAGATTGTTCTACAAGCCGTGCGCATGTTGCAAAGCCCGAGGGCGGCAGCATTCGCGGACGTTGCCCGGCAAGCGCGACGCACTGCGTCCCCCGCTATTCGCGGCGGCCCGCACGCGCCGAATACCGTTTATTTTTGAGTTGGTCACGTTGAATGTCTTCCAGTTTGCTCTCTCTCGCTGAAGATACGTTCTGCCTGCGCCTCCAGCGAGCAGCGCGCATGTGGCGCAAGGTCGCGGACGTCGAACTTAGCAAGCTGAATCTCTCCGAAGCAACCTCCACGCCGCTGTGGCTCATCTACAAGCTCGGGGAAGGTCTGCGCCAGCGCACGCTGGCCGAGCATCTCGGCATCGAAGGCCACTCGCTCGTCCGCTTGCTCGATCAGCTCGAGGAAGCCGGACTCGTCGTGCGCCGCGACGACACGTCGGACCGCCGCGCGAAGACGCTGTATCTGACCGAAGCCGGTCGTCGGGTCGGCGAGCAGGTCGATACGATGGTCAAGCACATCAAGGGCAAGCTGTTGCACGGCGTCGCCGCCGATCAGCTCGCGCTCGTCGATTCGGTGCTGAACACCATCGCGACTTCCGCCGAGGAGTAAGGGGTGCGGCGCTGAGCGCCGGCCTCCGCCTCGTCAGAATCGCTCCGCTTCGCTCTCGCCCCTCTTCTCCCGCCTCTCCCCTCCTGCCGCGCCGACATCGGCGCTCGTATCCGTTCATCGACTTCCATCCAACTGTCCGCCGCCTCGCCGGCGTGATCTTGGCATCGCGTTTTCGTGCTTCGTCGCGCGAGCCGGTCGAGCGCCGGTCACCACGCTGGACGCACTTTTAGGCGAACAAATTATGGTGTATTGCGATTAAATCGCTCATGATTTATTCTCGCTAGCGGATTGTTCCTGTGTTCAATCCGGACTCCCATTTACGCGAGCATCGTCGTTGACTCGTTGCTGCACCGGGCGAAGGACGGCGATTGCGCCATCGAACCATGTTCAGGGCGATTCGATGAGTGATCTTTCCGGTGTAGAAGAACGTTCCCGCGAACGGCAAGCGCAAGCGGCAGAGCCCCCAGCTCATATCCGGCGGATTCGGGAACTGCTGGACCCGGGCTCGTTTCGCGAGCTCGACGCCCTCGCCGAGCACGATTGCACCTGGTTCGGCGCGGATCGCCGAAAGCAGCGAGGCGACGGCATCGCGACAGGCCATGGCACGATCGACCAACGTCCCGTCCTCGTCTACGCGCACGACGGCGGCTTTCTCGGCGGCAGCTCGAGCCGCGTACACGCGCTGAAGATCGGCAAGGTGCTGGATCTCGCGCTGCGCATCGGCGTGCCGGTCGTCGCGCTCAATCATTCGTCAGGCCTGCGCATCCATGAAGGCGTCGACGCCGACTCCCAGTTCAGTCACGTGTTCTACAAGACGGTGCGCGCATCGGGCGTCGTGCCGCAGGTGTCGCTGATTCTCGGCGACTGCGTCGGCGGCGCGGCCTATACGCCCGCGCTCACCGACTTCATCGTGATGGTCGATCAGGAGTCCGCGCTGTTTCTGACGGGCCCCGCGGTGATTCGGCGCGCGACCGGCGAGGAAGTCACGAAGGAGGAAATCGGCGGCGGCCATCTGCACGCGGCCGAGACCGGTCTCGCGCACTTTCTCGCCGAATCCGGCGACGAGGCGCTCGCGCTCGCGCGCGAACTGCTTTCGTATCTGCCGCAGAACAACGCGTCGCCCGTTCCGCCGACGCACGGGCCGGCAACGCTGCCTCGCGCGCTCGACGGCATCGCCGACATCGTTCCCGTGAGCAAGACCGAGCCGTTCGACGTGCGGCAGGTGATCGAGCTGCTCGCCGACGACCGGGCGTTCCTCGAGGTGCACCGGCTCTATGCGCGCAACATCGTGGTGGGCTTTGCTCGCATCGGCGGCCAAAGCGTCGGCATCGTCGCGAACCAGTCGGCGTGGCTTGCCGGCTGCCTCGACATCGACGCATCGGAAAAGGCCGCGCGGTTCGTTCGCACCTGCGATGCGTTCGGCATCCCGATCCTCACGCTCGTCGACGTGCCGGGCTACCTGCCCGGCAAGCAGCAGGAGCGCTCGAACGTGATCGGCGCGGGCGCGAAGCTGATGCACGCGTACTGCGAAGCGGTCGTGCCGAAGGTCGCGGTGGTCTTGCGCAAGGCGTACGGCGGCGCGTATCCGACGCTCGCGAACCGGTCCGCGACGGACATGATCTATGCGTTTCCGTCTGCGGAGATATCGGTGATGGGGCCCGAGGCCGCGGTCGACGTGATCTTCCGCAAGGCGCTCGAGAACGCGCCGGACGCGGCCGAGCATCGCGGCCGCTTGATCGAAGAATATCGCGACGCGCATGCGAGCGCGCGCTATTCGGCGAGCCGCACCTATATCGAGGGACTCGTCGAGCCTGCCGAGCTGCGCAACGCGGTGATATCGACCTTCGCACTGCTTCGCGACAAGATTCCGGGCGCGCCGAGCCGCCGCCATTCGAACATTCAACTTTAAAGAGCGCGCCAATGGGCATTCCGAGGGATTCGCAAAACGACTACGCCGCGGCCCAGATCGAAGCGCGCTTGCGCTGGGTCGAGAATTTGACGGGCCGGCGCTACCCGCATCTCGGCGGCGAGCCCGTCCTGCCCGAAGCCGTCAAAGGCACGTGCGAGAACTTCACGGGCTTCGTCGGCATCCCGCTCGGACTCGCGGGGCCGCTCAAGATCAACGGCGCGCATGCGAGCGGCGAATTCGTCGTGCCGCTCGCGACGACGGAAGGCGCGCTCGTCGCATCCTTTTCCCGCGGCATGAGTCTCATCTCCGACAGCGGCGGTTGCACGACGACGCTGCTCGACAACGCGCTTCCGGACAGCGAGCGGCCCGCATACCGTTTCCTCGGCGATGCGCTCACAAAGGTCTCGGCGATCGTGCTGCGCTCGGCGAGCCACGCGAGCGCGTTCGACGCGTGGCTGCGCGCCCACATCGCGCGGATCGTCGAGGCCGCGAACGCGACGAGCCGGCATGCGCGGCTGCTCGAAGTCACGCCGCTGCTGCAAGGCGATCTGGTCGGCCTCGCGTTCACGTACGAAACGGGCAACGCGATGGGCCTGAACATGGCGACGAAGGCGAACGAGGCGGCCTGCCGATACATCGCCGAGCAATGTCCGCAGTTCGTCGAGGGCTACCTGAATACGCTCGGCGGCGACAAGCGCTTCGTCGCCGATCAGGCGAAGGGCCGCTACGTGTCCGCGAGCGCGCGCATTCCGGCCGAGCTGGTCGAGGCGCGATTGCGCACGACGCCTGCGCGCATGCGCCGCTTCCTGCAGGCGTGCAACACGTTGCTCGCGCAGCGCGGCGCGACCGCGCCGAACATTCACGTCGCCAACGCGTTGACCGCACTGTTCATCGCGTGCGGCCAGGACCCGGCGTTCGTCACCGTGTCGTTCAAGAACGCGTGCACGACGTTCGACGTGCTCGACAACGGCGACCTGCTGGCGGCCGTCACGCTGCCGAACGTGATCGTCGGCGTCGTCGGCGGCGGCACGCGCCTGCCCGCGCAGCAGGAATGCCTGCGCATGCTCGGCTGCGAGGACGACGCGCGCAAGCTCGCGGAAATCGCGGCGGCCGTCGCGCTCGCTGGCGAGGTGTCGGTCGCGGGCGCCGTGAGCGCGGGCGAATTCACGCGCGCGCACACGGTGCTCGGCCGAGGTCTCGAGCAAGCGGCGCGCGCGTCGTCGGAGCGCGCGACATGAGCATCAAGCGCGTGCTGCTGTGCTGCCGCGGCGAAATCGCGCTGCGCTTCGTCCGCACCTGCCGGCTGCTCGATATCGAGACCGTCGCGATCTACACCGACGACGATCGCAACGCCGGCTTCGTGCTCGCGGCCGATTCGTCGTTTCACATCGACGCATGGAATCCGGCGACGCTGATCGACACGGTCGTTTCGATTGCGCAGGCCGTGCGCGCGGACGCGCTCGCGCCCGGCTACGGGCCGCTTGCCGAAAACGCGGAATTCGCGGCCGCGTGCGCGGCGCGGCGGCTCGTGTTCGTCGGACCGCACGCGGAGGCAATCCGCCGCACCGGCGACAAGATCGAGGCGCGCGCCGCCGCGCAGCGGGCGGCGGTGCCTGTCGTGCCGGGTGCGGCCGTGTCGAGCGACGCGCAAGCGGCCGCCGCCGCGGACGAAATCGGCTTTCCGATCCTCATCAAGGCGGCGCTCGGCGGCGGCGGTCGCGGGATCCGCGTCGCCGAGCGCGCCGAGCAGTTCGAGTCGGCGCTCGCCGAGGTTCGCCGCGAAGCCAAGCTCGCGTTCGGCAGCGACGAAATCTACCTGGAGCGCTTCCTCGGCGAGCGGATTCGCCATATCGAAGTGCAGGTGCTCGGCGACCGCCACGGCAACCTGCTGCATCTCGGCACGCGCGAATGCAGCGTGCAGCGCCGGCGGCAGAAGATCGTCGAGGAGGCGCCAGCCCCCTCGCTGCCGGACGCGTTGCGCGAGCGGCTGCACGCGTCCGCGCTCGCCGTCGCGCGCGAGGTCGGCTATGACAGCGCGGGCACGGTCGAATTTCTCGTCGAGGGCGACGAGCGCTTCTACTTCATTGAGATGAACGCGCGGATCCAGGTCGAGCATCCGGTCAGCGAGGCCGTCACCGGCGTCGACATCGTCGAGCAGATGCTGCGCGCCGCGGCGGGCGAGCCGCTCGGGCTGTCGCAGGACGACGTGCGCTTTCGCGGCTGCGCGGTCGAGTTCCGCGTGTGCGCGGAGGACGCGCATGCGGACTTCCTGCCGACGGGCGGCGTAGTCTCGCACTACCGCGTGCCCGAAGGACCGGGCGTTCGCATCGACTCGGGCGTCCATGCCGGCGCACGGCAATCGACGCGCTTCGACAGCCTGTGCCTGAAGCTGATTGTCGACGGCGCGACGCGCGAGATCGCGCTGCGCCGCGCGCAGGACGCGTTGAGCGAACTCGTGATCGCGGGCTTCAGCACGAACCTGCCGTTCCATCGCTGGCTGATCGATCATCCGCCTTTCCGGCTCGGGCGCTACGACCTCTCGGTGACGCGCGATTTCCCGTTCGCGCATGGCGTGCCGGACGGCACGGCGCGCGTGCTGCACGCGCTCGCGGCGCTCGCGGCGCACGTCGGCACGCCGGCGCTTGCGCCGAGCGCGAGCGAGCCGGCGGACCGTGCGTCGGTTCCTTCCGCATGGGCGATCCGCAACGACCGCCGCTCGTGGCTGACGTGACGGCGCCCGTTCGACGAGTCCAGTCAACCACGACGAGGAGCGCTCGTATGAGCATCCCCCTGCTTCGCACAGCTTATACGGGCGCGTTGAGCGACGCGCCGGAAGACGAACCGCCCGTGCGGATCGACGTCCAGACCGTTGAGCCCGACGTCTATCGCGCGGCGTTCGGCGACGGCCACGCGCTGCTGCTTCGCCTGATATCCTGCGAATCGCTGCCGGACGGCGTCGTCAGGCTCGTCGCCGAAGCGGACGGCGCGTATCACGCTATGCTGCTGACGCCCGCCGCGCGAGGCGGCATGACGCTCGACTACGCCGGCATTCATCGGACCATCCGCACGCGCGGCGCACCGCGCGGCTCGAACGGAACGCGCCGCGGGGGCGGACGCGCCGCGCACGCGGCGATCACCGCGCCGATGCCCGCGCGCGTCGCCGAAATCCTGGTCGCCGAATCGGACGTCGTCGACGAAGGCGCGCCGGTCGTCCGCATCGAGGCGATGAAGATGCTGATGACGCTGACTGCGCCGCGTCGCTGCCGAATCGAGACCGTGCACGTCGCGGCGGCGGAGAACGTCGAGGCGGGCGCGTTGCTCGTCAGCGTGGCGGACGCCGATCCCGCCTGACCGCGCTCGCCGAGCGGCCGGACCGTGCGCCATGCCGGCGCGGCCGCTTCAATCGATTTCCTGACCTTCCACCATAGCGGAGTTGCCGTGAGTCTCGAATCCAACATCACGCAGTACTGCGACACCCTCACGTATTCGAAGATCGATCCCGCTGCGATCGAAATCGCGAAGCATTCGCTGATCGACATTCTCGGCGTGTCGATCGCCGGATCGCGCGACGCCGAAGTCGAGCTGCTCGCCGGCGTCATCGAGCATTGGGGCGGCCGGCCCGAAGCGCGCGCGATCGGCCGCGCGAGCCGCCTGCCCGCGCCGTCCGCCGCGCTCCTGAACGGCGCGGCCGCGCGTGCGCTCGATTTCGACGACGTCGCCGATCCGCTCGGCACGCATCCGAGTGTCGCGATTCTTCCGCCGCTGATCGCCGTCGCCGATCTGAAGGCCGACGCAATCGATCACCAGACATTCATCGCCGCCTACGTCGCCGGGCTCGATCTGTCGATCCGGCTGTCGCGCGCGCGCCGCGAGACGCTGCTCGAGAGCGGCCGCTACGATCTGTGCAAGGTGATCGCGGCCACCGCGGCGGCGGGCATCCTGTACGGGCTGAAGGGCGATCGGCTGCGCCACGCGCTCGGGATCGCGTACACGTCGGCGCTCGGCGAGACGCAATGCATGATCGACGGCGCGCCGACCGTGTTCTATCAGCAAGGGCTCGTCGCGGCCAACGCGGTGCGCGCGGTCGTGCTCGCGTCGCACGGCTTCACGGGCGCGCGAGACTTCCTGACGGGCCGCTGGGGCTATTATTCGGCGTTCGAGCCGGGCTCGGCCGTCGGGACGGTCGACGCCGATCTCGGCAAGACGTTCGCGAACGTCGACGGCGTCGCGTTCAAGCCGTTCCCGACTTGCCGCCCGAACACGTCGGCCGCCGCGCTCGCGCTGGCGCTGACGAACGGCGAGCGCTTCGACGCAACGCAGATCGAGCGCGTCGACATCCAGACCAATCAGCAGATCTACGATCTCGTCAGCGTGCCGGTGGCGCGCAAGCAGGCGCCGACGAGCGTCGTCGAGGCGCGCTTCAGCATCGCGTACAACGTCGCGACGGTCCTCGCGACCGGCGATCTGTTCATCGGCGACTTCACCGACGACGCGATCCGCCGCCCCCACGTGATCGCCGTGAGCCGCAAGATTCATCCGACCACCGATCCCGATTGCGAGCGCCGCGAGCTCGGCACGCACGGGAAGATTAAGATCGCGATCCGGCTCGTCGACGGGCGCGTGCTGTCCGGCGAAGTTTCGTACGCGAAAGGCAACCCGAAGAACCCGATGACGCTCGACGAACTGGTCGCCAAATTCGACAAGTGCGTCGCCTATTCGCGTCTTGCGCATGCGCAAGCGAATCGTGCCGGCATCGTCGATTGGGTAGTCGATGCATCGAATCGGAATCCGAAGTACGCGCAACTCGCGTCGCTGCTGCACGCGCCAGCCGCGGCCTGACACCGATCCCGCCCGCTCGCCGGGCGGGGCGGTTTCGCCGCCGCGTGCGAGCATGCGACACGGGACCGACGCGCGGGGCCATGCCGCCCGCGCATCGGTTTCGCGCGCCCTTCGGCTCACTCGACCGTCTCGGCGCCGCTCTCGTCGTGCGCCCGCACGGCGACGGGCGCCGCCGCCGGCTTCGCGTGTCCGCTGAGAATCCGCTCGACGAGCTCGGCTTGCCGTTCGCGCGCCTTCACGATCGCGCCCGCCTTCACGTAGCCGTAGCCGCGAATCGCGTCGGGCGTCTTCGCCCATGCGACGGTGTCGGCGAGCGTGTCGCGCGTGAGCCGTGGCAGCAGGCGATCGAGCGTCTCTTCGTATTCGCGCACGAGACGGCGCTCGTCGCGACGCTCGGCCGTCCAGCCGAACGGATCGAGCGGCGTGTGCCGAAGCACGCGCCCCGCCGCGAGCACGCGGAACGCCGGGACCATCCAGTGCGAGAACGCGCGCTTGCGCGGCGGCTGGCCGCCTTGTTTCGAGCGCGCGTCGAGCGTCGGCGGCGCGAGGTGGAAGGTCAGCTTCGCGCGGCCGGCGAAGCGCGCGCGCAAGTCGTCGAGAAACGCCTTCGACGTATGCAGGCGTGCGACCTCGTACTCGTCCTTGTAGGCCATCAGCTTGAACAGCATGCGCGCGACCGCGTCGACGAGCGTGACATCGCCGAGCGGCGCCGCAGCCGTGCGCACGCGCTCGACCATTCGCCGGTAACGGGCCGCATAACGCGCGTCCTGGTATTGCGTGAGAAACGCCGTGCGGGACGCGATCAATTCGTCGATGGTCTCCTTCTTGCGCCGCACGAAGTCGACGGGACGCCACGCGCCCGGCGGCGTCGTGCCGGCCGTGCCGAGATGGTGCGCGACGAATGCCGGATTCGCCGCCCACAGCCGTCCCCACGAGAACGCGAGATATTTTGCGTCGGCCTGGCCGCCCTGCAGGCCCAGCGCGTGGCGCAGCGACGCGAGCGACACGGGCACCGCGCCGCGCTGCCACGCGTAGCCGAACAGCAGCATGTTGGTCTGCATCGGATCGAGCAGCTCGGTCGCCAGCGCCTTCGCATCGATCGCGTCGTAGCGCTCGACGCCGACGACCTTCTCGATCAGCGACTGGATCGCGTCCGTCTCGATGCGCGCGTCGGCATCGCGCAACATCGCGCCCGTCTGTGTCTGCGCGGTATTCGCAATGACGAGCGTCTTGCCGCGTTCGAGCGACGCCAGCGCGTCGTCCTCGGTGGCGACGAGCAGATCGGCGGCGAGCAGCGCGTCGGCGCCGCCGCGATCGATCCGATATTGATGCAGCACCTCCGCCTCGAGCGCGATCCGGATGTGGCTGAGCACCGCGCCGCCCTTCTGCGCGAAGCCCGTGAAGTCGAGCACGCTGACCGAGCGTCGGTCCAGGTGGGCGGCGAGTCCGATCGCGTTCGCGACGGTGACGACGCCCGTTCCCCCGACGCCCACCAGCATGATCTCGAACGGCTCGTCGAGCGAGCGCGGCTTCGGTTGCGCGAGCGCGTCGGCGCGTGCGATCACGTCAGCGGGATCGGCCTTCGCGGGCCGGCGCTCGCGCAGCTTGCCCGTGACCGTCACGAAACTCGGACAAAAGCCCTTCACGCACGACAGATCGGTGTTGCACGAGTGCGCGTCGATCGTGCGCTTCAGGCCGAACGGCGTGTCGACCGGCACGACGGACAGGCAGTTGGACTTCACCTGGCAATCGCCGCACCCTTCGCACACGGCCTCGTTGATCACGACCCGGGTCTGCACCGCCGGCGGCGGCTGTCGCTTTTTCCTGCGCCGCGCTTCGGTCGCGCAGACTTGATCGAAGATGAGCACGCTCACGCCGCGCGTGTCGCGCAACTGGCGCTGCACGTCGTCGAGCGTGTCGCGATGATGGACTTCGACACCCTTCGGCACGCTGCCGTGCGCCTGGTAGCGGTCGGGATCGTCGGCCACGACGACGACGCGCCGCGCGCCCTCGCTCAGCACGAGCTCGGCCGCCTTGCGGACGGTGAGCTGGCCGTCGACCGGCTGGCCGCCCGTCATCGCGACCGCGTCGTTGTATAGCAGCTTGTACGTGAGGGTCGCGCCCGCGGCGATCGCCTGCCGAATCGCGAGATAGCCCGAATGGAAGAAGGTGCCGTCGCCGATGTTCTGGAAAATGTGCGGCGTATCGACGAAAGGCGCCTGGCCGAGCCAGTCGACGCCCTCGCCGCCCATCTGCACGCTGCCGCTCGTCGCGCGCTCGGGCATCCGCGCCGCCATCGCATGACAGCCGATGCCGAGACGCGCCTCGCTGCCCGCCGGCACGCGCGTCGACGTGTTGTGCGGGCAGCCCGAGCACAGATACGGGGTGCGCCGGATCCACGCCTGCGCGCGGAGCGCGGGCGCCGCGCCCCACGCGTGCGGGATGCGCAGCGGCACATCGAACGCCTTCAGCTGTCGCGCGAGCAGCGGCGCGACGCGCGACGGGCGCAGTTCCTCCAGTTCCGAGACCAGCGGGGCGCCCTTCTCGTCGACTTTCCCGACGATCGCCGCACGGCGGTCGTGCCGCGCGTTGTAGAGACAGTGCTTGAGCTGCTCCTCGACGACAGGCTGCTTTTCCTCGATGACGAACACCTTGCCCGCGCGATGCGCCCACGTTTCCAGCAGCGGCGACAGCGGATAGACGACGTTGATCTTCAGCAGCGCAACGCCTGCCCGCTCGAGCTGGTCGAGCGACACGCCCCCTTGCCGCAGCGCCTCGCGCACGTCGCGATAGGCCTTGCCGACCGCGGCGATCACGAGCACGGGCCGCGCGGGCGTCGTGACGGCCTCGTCGAGCGGATTGGCGCGGATAAACGCGCGCGCCGCCTTGAGCTTGTATGGATGGCGCCGCTCGATCTGCATGCCCGGCAGATCGGGCCATCGCCAATGCAGTCCGTCCGGGCCGGGTTCGACGGGCGGCTGCGTGAAATGCGGCGGCTCGAACGTCGGCACCGACGCCGACGCCTCGACCGTCTCGGTGATCGCCTTGAAGCCGACCCACAGACCCGATGCGCGCGACAGCGCCCAGCCCCATAGTCCGCAGCGCTCGTAGTCGGCGAGTCCCGACGGGTGGATCACGGGCAGGCCCCACGCGATCAGCGTGCGATCCGACTGGTGCGACATCGACGACGACACGCAGCCGTGGTCGTCGCCCGTCACGACGAGCACGCCGCCGTGCGGCGACGAACCGTACGCATTGCCGTGCTTGATCGCGTCGCCCGAGCGATCGACGCCCGGCCCCTTGCCGTACCACATGCCGAATACGCCGTCGTAGCGCCTCGTCGCATCGGTTTCGACGCGCTGCGTGCCGATCAGCGCCGTCGCGGCCAGATCCTCGTTGATCGCCGGCTGGAACCGGATATGCGCGTCCTCGAGTCGCGCTTTCGCGCGCCAGAGCTCGTGGTCGACGCCGCCGAGCGGCGACCCCCGGTATCCGCTCACGAAGCCCGCGGTGTTCAGACCCGCCGCGCGGTCGGCGGCGGCCTGCGCGAGCAGCAGGCGCACCAGCGTCTGCTGGCCGCTCACGAAAATGCGTCCGGGCGGATCGTCGAGTCCCTGGCGATAAATGGAATCGCTCCGGTATTCAGTAGTCTTGAACATGGTTTCGTGCCCTCGATCGCGGAAATCCCACATTGAAGATGTGGCGGCAGCGTCGTCTCGCGCGCTCGCCCGGAAAATCGGCCTCGTGGTGCAGCGGTCGAGGCCGGGCGCCGGATCAGTCGATGCCGGCGCGCGCGATCGCAATGGCGTCGCGCAACACGTCGGAGTCCGCGATGTGATGCATCAGCACGAGCACGAGCTGAGCATGGAACAGATGGCCCTGAGCGTCGTCGAGATCGCGGCATGCATCGGCCAGCATCGCAAAATAGGCATCCGGATCGGCGAGCTCCGGAACGCGCGCCCCCGTCACGGGCGTTGCAAAGCTGTCGCTCACGTTGCCATTCATGATTGCGTCTCTTCGAACGAAAGGGGAATCGGTGCGCCGACGGCTCGATCGAGGATCGCCCACAGCGCTCTCGAATCGACGCGCTCGAACGAGCCGAGCACGTGCTGATCCGGCCGCAGCAGCACCGCGTTGCCCGGCGCGAGGCCGTAGCGCAGCGCGACGAAGCCTTCGTGATCCCACAGCGTCGAGCATCCCGGTGCATCGTGCTCGTGCGCGGGCCGTGTCGGCGACGCAACGACGAGGTCGAGCAGCGCGGCGCGCGGCGCGGCGGTGAGCGCGGAGATCGCCGCGTCGTCGGGATCGCCGTAGACGAGCAGCGTGTATCCCGGCCCGCCCAGGTGCGCGAGCAGCCAGTCGGGCTCGCCGGCGCGCTTGACGGGCGCGTCGACGGCGGGCGAGCCGGGCTTCAGCACGCCGGGGTGCGCGACGGCGCCGACGAACTGCCCGACGCCCGTCAGCACGGCCGGGCGCGACAGCCGCCCGGAATTGACGAGCGCGCGGCCGAACGGCGTCGTGCGCGCGAGCGCGAGCGCCGCGCGCCGCAGCACGTCGACGGCCGGGCTTTCCGGCGAGATGAAGCGCGCGCTGCGCGTCGAGTTGAGGATATTTTCATCGGCGGCGAACACGCGCTCCTCCCCATACGAATCGATCAGCGATGCCGGCGCGCCGTGGCGAACGATCGCGGCGAGCCGCCAGCCGAGATTGTCGATGTCCTGCAGGCCGCCGTTGCCGCCCCGTCCGCCGAACGGACTGACTTCGTGCGCGCTGTCGCCCGCGAACACGATGCGCGAATGGACGAAGCGCGCGAGGCGCCGGCAGCGAAACGTATAGACGCTCACCCAGTCGATCCGGAACGCCACTTCGTCGCCGAACATCGCGCGCAACCGTTGCTCGACGCGTTCGGGCTCCCGTTCGAGTACCGGGTCGGCGTCGGCGCCCAGTTGGAAGTCGACGCGCCACAAGTTGTCGGGCTGCTTGTGCAGCAGCACCGACCGATTCGGATGGAACGGCGGATCGAACCAGAAGCGGCGCTCGGCGCGAAGCGACGCGTCCTTCATCTCGATGTCGACGATCAGGAAGCGATCGGGAAACATCTCCCCGACGAACGGCAGATCGAGCACTTTTCGCACGGTCGAGCGCGCGCCGTCGCACGCGATCAGCCAATCGCAATCGAGCCGGTACTCGCCGTCCGGCGTTTCGACCACGACCGTCGCGCCGTCGGCGCGGCCGATCACGTCGGTGACGCGGCTGCGCCCGCGCAGATCGACAAGGCCGCTCTCGGCGCACGCTTGCGCGAGCCATGCCTCGATATAGGACTGCTGCACGTTGATGAACGGGGGCCACTCGAATCCCGGCTCCGGCTGGAAGTCGAAGCTGAACACTTCCCGGGATTGGTGGTACAGGCGGCCGACCTTCCAGTTGACGCCTTGTTGGCGCAGCCGGGGGCCGAGCTTCATCCGCGCGAGGATTTCGAGACTGCGTTGCGCGAAGACGATCGCGCGCGAGCCGTCGATCGGCGCGTCGCGCGCCTCGAGCACCACGCTCGCCACGCCGCGCTGGGCGAGATCGCAAGCGAGCGCGAGACCGATGAGCCCGGCGCCCACGATCACGACCGGAACGCGCGCGGGCGCGTCGAGGTCGAGTTCGGCGGGCCGGGTGTAGGAAAAACGAGATGGGGGACGCATCCGCAGGCACTCCCGAAACGCCGTGTTAGCAAAGAAACGACTGGATGAGTTGTTTCGATTTCAACGCGATGCTGCGCAATATTAGATCGCACACGGTCAATTCGCAACAGCAATTAATTTGCCGGATGCCGGCGATTTTTTCGCCTAATTTCCCGTAATTTGGACGCAAAATCCGGCAATAACGCAAATTAGAGTCGATTCTCTTTATCGATATGCCCGTGTCGATTGATTGCGACAACGCACAAAATATCGCATAAGATTTATTTGCATGAGATCATATTCGGCCGCCTAATCGGCGAAAGGGCCGCATCGCGATTCGGCTGGTCGAGCCGGAATGCGCGTCGCGACATTCGCCGGCAGGCGTCGGTGCGCGGCGACGTCCGCGCGCCGTTCGCCCATGGGCGTTGTCCATTCATTCCTCGAAGCAAGGAGCACATCTTGACGACACCTGCCGCGTTATCGATGGGTCATGAAGCGCTGTCGCGACGTCTTGTCCTGCTGCTGGCAATCGGGACCGGGATCGGCGTCGCGAACGTGTACTACATCCAGCCGATACTCAGCCTCGTCCAGCGCGACTTCGACGTTCCGCCGCAGCTCATCGGCTGGGCGCCGACGCTCACGCAAATCGGCTACGCGCTCGGCATTCTGCTGCTCGCCCCGCTCGGCGACATGCTGAGCCGCCGCTCGCTGATCGTCTGCAAGGGGCTGCTGCTCGTCCTCGCGCTCGTTGCCGCGGCGCTGTCGCCGAACTATGCGGCGCTCATCCTGACGAGCGCCGCGATCGGACTCTTCAGCAGCGTCGGCCAGGATTTCATTCCGGTGGCGGCGCAGCTCGCGCCCGATGCGCATCGCGGCCGCATCGTCGGCACCGTGACGACGGGCCTGCTGACGGGCGTGCTGCTGTCCCGAACGCTCGGCGGCCTCGTCGCGCAGCAATTCGGCTGGCGCGCGATCTACGCGGTCGCGGCGGCGCTCGAAAGCCTCGTCGTGCTGGCGGTCTGGCGCTTGCTGCCGCCGCTGCCCGTGAGCGCGGCCGGCCGGTATTCGCAACTGATGGCGAGCCTCGTCAAGCTCTGGCGGCAGCATGCGGCGCTGCGCCGGGCGGTGTATACGCAAGGATTCCTCGCGATGTCGCTCGGCGCATTCTGGTCGACGCTCGCGCTCGTGCTTGCCGCGCCGCCCTACCATCAGGGCTCGGGCGTCGCCGGCGCATACGGCGTCGCGGGCGCCGCGGGCGCGCTCGCCGCGCCGCTTTTCGGGCGGTTCGCCGATCGCACGGGGCCGCTGCCCGCGATCCGCCTCGGCTGCCTGCTCGTCATCGGATCGTTTGTCGGCATGTGGATTTTCTCGGGCTCGCTGATTGCGCTCGCGATCGGCGCCGTTCTGTTCGATCTCGGCGTGATGGCCGCGCTCGTGTCGCATCAGACGATCGTCAACACGATCGATCCCATCGCGCGCAGCCGCCTGAACGGCGTCCTCATTACGGGCGCGATGTTCGGCGTCGCCGTCGGCGCGGAAGCCGGCAACGTCGAGCTGATCTATGCAGGCTGGCCCGGTATCTGCGCCGTCGGCGTGATCGTCGGCGGCCTGGCGCTCCTGCTGCGGCTCGGCAACCGATGACCGCGCCGGCGGTACGACTCGCGCCGAGCCGCGCCGCGTCGCCGGTGCGCGCCGTTTCGCCGCGATCCCGCCGCGATCCCGCCGAGGTCGCGCCGGCCGGCGCCCGGACGCGTCGCAATCGCGCGCGTGCGTCGCGCGTCCCGCCGGCTTTCGCGTGCGTCGGTCGTGGGCGGTCGTGGGCGGCATGTCACACGGTCGCTCGCTTCCTTGTCCACCGCATCACAACCGGAACAGGTACTCCATCGTGAATCGAACCTCACTTCGCGCCGGCCGACTGATCGGCGCGCTTGCGCTCGCCGCGCTCTCCTGTGCCAGCATCGCCCAGACCTCGAACGGTCCGGCGAGGACAAGCCCGCTGAAAGCGGCCGACGCGATCGAGATCCAGTACCTCATCGCGCAGTACGCGGCGACGCTCGACGCCGATACCGTCGGAGAACCGGCGCAAAGCCGCGTGGATCGATTTACGCGCCTGTTTACGCCGGACGGCGTATGGACCCAGCATGTGTGGAACGCGGGCAAGCCCGCGGACGACGGTCCGGGCTGCTTCGTGCGCGGCCAGGCGCAGCTCGCGCGATTCGCGCAGGTGCTGTTCGGCAACGTGACGAACCGGCCCGCCGCGACGACTCGACACAATCTCGTGACGCCGCTCATCGACATATCGGGGGATCGCGCTGAGGCGGCCGCCAATTGGATGCAGACGCGCGACGCGACGCTTTCCGAGGGGCGCGTCGAACTGCTCGCGACGGGCCGCTATTACCTGACGCTTCGCCGGCAGTCGTCGGGCTGGGCGATCGAAAAGCTCGATCTGATGAGCGATCATCCGCTGTACGGCACGCCGCTCGGGCCGCCGTGCACGCCGACCGGGCCGCGATAGGCGCGACTCGCGGCGCGCCCGGGCACGCGCGTCGGCGATGGTCGTGGGGCGCGACGCTGTCGATGCAGGCCCTCGCCGGCGACGGTTTCGTATTGGCGGCCGTCGCATGCGAAGCGGTGTTCATCTTGTTGAACCGACGGCTCGCCGCGCCGATCGAGCCGATCGTCCAGTCGACTGCGATGTCGGGACTCGGCTTCGCGCCCGCGCCGGCGGCGTTCGATGTGCGGAAGACGTGTGTGGAATCCGGTCGGGGCGCGCGGTTCGGCTCGCCGCGTTGGCGGATCGCCGACCGTGGGCCTTGGACCGTGGGCCATCCCGGCACGCGCGCATCGTCTGTCAACGACGGCCCGTACCTTCGCGCAACGCGACTCCCGCCGAACGTGTCATGGCGACGCGTTCAGCGTCGCGCGGCCCGCCGACACCGCTCGGCGGCGACAACCGCTCAGCTGACGAGTCCGATGTCGGCGGCCGCGATCAACCGCTCGATGTCGAGCAGAATCAGCATCCGGTCGCCGTCTTCGCCCGCGATCGAACCGAGGTCGGTGATGAACCCGGTGTCGATCGACGCGCCGAATTCGGGCGCCGGCCGCCGATCGGCCGCCGCGAGCTGGAGCACGTCGCTCACCGCGTCGACGACGACGCCCACCGTGCGCGCCGCGACGTTCAGCACGATGACCACCGTCGACGTGTTGTACTCGGCCGAATCGAGCGCGAACTTCAGCCGCAGGTCGACGATCGGCACGATCACGCCGCGCAGGTTGATCACGCCCTTGATGAACGCCGGCGCGTTCGCGATACGCGTCGGCTCTTCGTACGAACGGATCTCCTGCACGCGCAGGATGTCGATCCCGTATTCTTCGGCGCCGAGCCGGAACGTAACGAACTCCTGCGCATCGCGCGCCGCGTCGTGTCCGCCCATGCGCGCCGCGTGCGGCGCTTCCAGAATTGCATTCATTGCCTTCTCCTCCAAGCGCGTGACGCGCGTGTCGCCATCAGAACGTTTGCCAGTCTTCGGTCGCGCCCGCGACCGCCATTGCCGGCGCCGGCTTGCCGAACGTCGGCGCGGCGTGCGTCGGACGCGGCGTCGCCACGCTGCGCTTCGCCGTCGGCTTCGCCGGCGTTTGCGCCGCGTGCTGCGCATGCGGCGTCGCGACGCCCGCGTTCCCGCGGAAGAACGCGACGGCCTGCGTGAGCTGCCGCCCCTGCTCTTCGAGCGACTTCGACGCGGCCGCCGCCTCTTCGACGAGCGCGGCGTTCTGCTGCGTGACTTCGTCCATCTGCGAGATCGCCTGATTGACCTGCTCGATGCCACGGCTTTGCTCGCCGGACGCGGCCGCGATCTCGCCCATGATGTCCGTCACGCGCGCGACGGCCTGCGTTACCTCGGTCATCGTCTTGCCCGCTTCGCCCGCGAGCGTCGAACCGTCGTGGATCTTCTGCACCGACGCGCTGATCAGATCCTTGATTTCCTTCGCCGCGCTCGACGAGCGCTGCGCGAGGCTGCGGACTTCGCTCGCGACCACCGCGAAGCCGCGTCCCTGCTCGCCCGCCCGCGCCGCTTCGACGGCCGCGTTCAGCGCGAGGATGTTGGTCTGGAACGCGATCCCTTCGATGATTCCGGTGATCTCCGCGACCTTCTCGGAGCTCTGGCTGATGTCGGTCATCGTGTCGACGACCTGCCCGACCACCGTGCTGCCCTTTTGCGCGACTTCCGATGCGTTCGCGGCCAGCGCGCTCGCCTGCTGCGCGTTCTCCGCGTTCTGCCGGACGGTCGACGTCAGCTCTTCCATGCTGGACGCCGTTTCCTGCAGCGACGAAGCCTGGTGCTCGGTGCGCGACGACAGATCCTGGTTGCCCGACGCGATCTGGCTCGAGCCGGTCGCGATGCTGTCCGCCGCCGTTCTCACCTGCCCGATCAGCCGCACGAGACTCGCCTGCATCTCGCCCATCGAGGCGAGCACGCTGCCCGACGGCGCCGACTGCACGCCCGCGACCGGGCTCAGATCGCCGTTGGCGACGCGCCGCGTGACGTCGCCGAGCGTCGCGGGCTCGGCGCCCAGCGCCCGCATGAGGCCGCGCGCGATGAGGAGCGCCGCGAGCACCGCCGCGCCGATCGAAGCCGCGCAGAGGCCGACCAGCAACAGGCGCTGACTCGAGTAATGATCGGCGGATTCACGCACCATTTCCTGCGCACGGGTGCGCGTGTAGTCGCTGTACGCGTCCGTCGCCTTGATCAATTGGGCGAGAAGCGGCCGGCACTGGTCGTTCATCATCGTGATCGCTTCGTCGTGCCGATTGCTCAGCGCGGCGTTGACGATCGCGAGCGCGACCGGTCCGTATTGCGCCTCGACGCGATCGATATCGGCGACGAGGCTGCGCGCCTTGTCGCTCGAATCCGATCCACTCGTGACCAGCGCCTTCAGTTGGCGCAGATGCGCCTGCACGTCATCCTCCGCCTGCGTCACGGCGGCTTTCTCGAGCTCGACGTCGGCCGGCTTCGTCACGAGCACGAGATTGCGCGCGGCGATCGCGCGCCGGTCCACCGCCGTGCGCACTTGTTCGGCCGCCTCCGCGCGCGCGCTGATGCCGCCCACGTAGCTCGCGAAGCGGTCGTTCGCGTCGCCTAGCGCGTGCAGCGCGAGAACGGACACGATCAGCACCAGGCCGACCAGCGTGCCGAACGCGATCATCAGTTTCGCGCTCACAGTCATTTTCTGAAAATTCATTGTTTCACCTCGATTGATCCGACATCGGAACTCGCGTCGCGCCGCGCGACGCATTGCCGTCTTCTAACGGCCGCGATGAGGAATGCTTGAGATGCCGTTCGGCACAAAAATCGTTTGCATCAGGGTTTACGGCTCCGAAAAATCGCTTCGACCACCGAAGTGTCAGCCAATCGTTAACCAATCGGTGAGAATCTGTCACAAAACGGATCGCGGGCGGCGGTCAAACGGGGCTTGATCGATTCGCACAACAGATCGAGGCGAAGGGGGCGATTGCGTGGGAGCCGGGTCGCCGGGGAGCCGGCGAACGCGCTGTGGCGGCATCATTCGAGGCCAAAGGGCTCGATCGATGCGCCGCCGCGGATGACCGCGCAGATGACCGCGCAGGTGTCGGCGGAAGAGCGGGTCGGCGGGAGAGCGGCGCGGATCGGTCGACCCGTAAGACAAATGCAACCCGACGGCCAGCCGGGCGCCTTCCATCGCTGAAAGGGCACCGCGCTCGGGTGATATGTCAGGTTGTCGAAGCCGGATTTTCGTTTCAGTTTCAGATACACCGGCGGCATCGGCCAGCCGATAGCCTCACGGGTTTCGATGACGGCACCGTGTCAGGCACGGGAGCGCTGCCCGCGGCGCGTCGCTCGGCATTGCCGCCTTGCTGTCGTGCGGCCGCCGCTACGTGCTGTCGCACGCTCGTGCCGACACGTTCGCTGTACGACGGATTTTCGCCGCCGACCGGCAGTTGCCGCGCCCGCATCCGGCGCGGCGCCGATGCTCAATGCGTTCGATTGCGCAGCGTCTCCCTCACCCGCTTCGCGACGAGAACGGCCAGATAATCGCGTATCCGCGCGCCATCGCTGTATTCGGCCAGCGTTTCTTCATATAGCCGGGACACCGCCTCGGCAGGCGTGTGGGTTTCGGACGCGATCGCCTGGACGATCTCGTCGACGCGGTTCTGGACCATGTTTGCTCTCCACTGGGTGGGAAACGGACAAAACGGCTTGCACGCGGACGCCTATTGAATGACATCAAAAGCGCCGACGCAAATTGAATCCCTCTATGAATGCTTTGTTCACGCGACCCCATCTCTATTCGGACAAATCCGGATGCGAAGGGGCGGGCCGGCGCGCCGCCGAGCGGGCGCTGCGATGCCATGGAGGGTCGGATGCCGGTTGCCGGCGATTCGGGGCGCGACACGTTACACTCTCGTCGCATTCGCGACGTTGCGTCCCGGCGTCGCCCGAACGAACCGCGTCCGCGCGCAACATCGCCCGCGTACGGTTCGCCTCCTTTACTCGACTTTCGCAGTCCGACAGGAGTTCATCCATGGCGGTTCGCGACATCCACGACATCGAGCAGATCGAGCGCGTGCCGCTTCACGCGCGCGCGCTGCCCGCCAACACGCTGCAGATCTTCGACGAGCGCGCGGCCAAGACGCCCGACGCGCCCGCCCTCACCTTCTTTCTCGATGCCGACCGGCACGATCGGTCGCACACGTGGACCTTCGCCGAGTTGCGCGCCGACATCGTCAGGACCGCGAACGTACTCGCGAGTCTCGGCGTCGGCGCGGGCGACGTCGCCGCGTTCGTGCTGCCGAACCTGCCCGAGACGCACTTCGCGATCTGGGGCGGCGAGGCGGCCGGCATCGCGATGGCGATCAATCCGCTCCTCGACGGCGCGCAGATCGCCGAGCTCGTCGACGCGGCGCGCGCGAAGGTGCTGCTCTGCGTCGCGCCGACGCCCGGCGTCGACATCTGGCCGAAGCTCGCGCCGCATCTGGACGCGATGCCGACCGTCGAGACCGTCGTGTGGGTCGACCTGCGGCCTTACGTATCGCTGACGAAGCGCGCGGCGCTCACGTGGATCGAGCGGCGCGAGAAGGCGCGCGCGCCCCGCGCGCGGCGCCGGATCGTCAATTTGCATGCCGAAATGCGTCGGCAGCCGGGCGACCGGCTGATCAAGCCGCGCACGATCGCGCCCGACGAGCCGTCGTCGTACTTCTGCACGGGCGGCACGACGGGGCGCCCGAAGATCGCGGTGCGCACGCACGGCTGCGAGGTGTTCGACGTGTGGTCGGCAAGCGAGACGCAGGTGCGCGACGGTGACGACGCGCGAACGGTTTTCTGCGGGCTGCCGCTCTTTCACGTGAACGGCCAGCTCGTGACGGGCCTGATGGCGTGGCTGCGCGGCCATCACGTCGTGCTCGGCACGCCGCAAGGCTATCGCGGCAAGAACGTGATCGCGCGGTTCTGGGAGATCGTCGAGGCGTATCGAATCAACGCGTTCTCCGGCGTGCCGACGCTGTACGCGGCGCTCTTGCAGCAGCCGGTCGGCCGGCACGACATCGGCTCGCTCGAATACGCGGCGTGCGGCGCGGCGCCGATGCCCGTCGAGCTCGCGCGCAGCTTCGAGCGGACGACCGGCGTGAAGATCGTCGAAGGCTACGGGCTCACCGAGAGCGCGTGCGTCGCGTCGCTGAATCCGCTCGACGGCGAGCGGCGCATCGGCTCGATCGGCCTGCGCCTGCCGTATCAGCGGATGCGCGCGGTGATCGTCGACGACACGGGCCGCTACGTGCGCGATGCGCTCGCCGACGAGGTCGGACTGATCGCGCTGTCCGGGCCGAACGTGTTTCGCGGCTATCTCGATCCGGCCCACGAGCGCGGACTGTGGATCGACGTCGCGGGCGAACGCTGGCTGAACACGGGCGACCTCGGCCGCCGCGACGCGGACGGCTATTTCTGGCTCGTCGGCCGCAAGAAGGAGCTGATCATCCGCGGCGGGCACAACATCGATCCGCGCGTCATCGAGGACGCGCTCGCCGCGCACCCGGCCGTCGCGCTCGCGGCGGCGATCGGCCGGCCGGACGCGCACGCGGGAGAACTGCCCGTCGCGTATGTGCAGCTGAAGTCGGGCGCGAGCGCCGACGCCGACGCGCTGCTCGCGTTCGCCGCGGGCGCGATCCCCGAGCGCGCGGCGGTGCCGAAGCACGTGCGAATCCTCGATGCCGTGCCGACCACGGCGGTCGGCAAGATCTTCAAGCCGGAATTGCAGCGGCTCGAGATCGCGGACGTCGTCGCCGCATGCGCGCGCGACACGCAGGCGGCGCTCGAGCGGATCGACGTCGTGCAGGACGCGCGGCGCGGGCTCGTCGCGAAGGTCGCCGTGCGCGGACCGCGCGACGCGCTCGCCGAGCAACTCGCCCGCTATGCGTTCCCGGTCGATTGGGTCGACGGCGGCGAGCGGGCCGGCGGCCACGTGCTCGCCGCAGCCGCCTTCGACGCGGCCGCGAGGCGTGAGCCCACGTCGTGACCGCCCCCCCTTTTCCGTCGTCCGCTCCATCGCCCATCCGTCGATCCGTCATGCCGGCCGAATCTTGAAGCGTTCCGATAATTTCCGCGTGACGGCGGCCGTCGTCGCGAGCGCGCTCTTCATGCAGAACCTCGACAGCACGGTCGTCGCGACCGCGCTGCCGAGCATGGCGCGCGACCTCCACGTGAACGTCGTGTTCCTGAGCAGCGCGATCACGTCGTACCTCGTCGCGCTGACCGTGTTCATCCCGGTCAGCGGCTGGATCGCGGACCGCTTCGGCGCGAAGCGCGTATTCATCGCGGCGATCGCGATCTTCACCGCGGCGTCGGTGATGTGCGCGGCGGCATCGGCGGACGCGAGCACGCGAGCCAGACGGATTTCGCGTGGGCGTTCGTCGCGATCGCGCTCGTCGTGCTCGCATCGGTGCCGATGTTCGCGGCGCTGCCGGCCGATGCCGGCGAAGGGCTCGCGGGGCAGGCGCGGCGATCGTGGGAGTGACGGCGACTCGTTGCACGAACCACCGCGCGAACGCGGCAAGCCGCGGCGTCGAGCGCCGACGAACCGTCGAATCGTCGAATCGTCGGCGCATGCGTGCGCGGCGGCGCTTTGTCCGGCTTTCCCTGCGGATCGGATGACGGCGCGGTCTGATGCAATGGGTATTGACGAGGGTCGATCGGCGACCGTCAATCGGCGCGCGCAACGGCGTCGGCTCGAATCCGAGCGGCCCGAGCAGCGATGGGCCGACGACCGAGCCGCATGACTTCGTTGAATGGCCGCGTCCATGCGGTCATTTCATCGGATGCCGAACGATCAACGATCGTCCGCCATTTTGGCGAATCGGCCCGCCGGATGTCGGTCAGGTAGCGCTCGTGATGCTTGCCCGGCCGGTGCGCGCGACCGCCATTCCGCGCTCACGGCCGCGCTCCGAGGCCGCCACGGCCGCTCAACTCGCCGCGCGCGTCGCCGCGAGGAGCAGCACCGGCGGCCGCCGGCAGTCCGCTTCGAGGTCCGGCCGCACCGCGAGCGCATCGGGAATCGGCGCGGGCTCGCCGAGGTGCGTGAGCGTGAAGCCCGCCTTCAGCAGCGTGTTCACATAGGTCTCGACCGTCCGGTGGTACTTGACGACGCCGTCGACGAACCAGCGCGTATCGCGCCGCCCCTCCTGCCGGTAGCGATCGACGGGCCAGTGCTGCTTGTGGCCGTCGTCGTCGCGCACCCAGCCCGTCGGATACGCGGTGCAGATCGGATGCTCGACCGAGAACACGAAGCGGCCGTTCGAGCGCAGCGAGTCGTAGATTCGCGCGACCACGCCCGTGTAATCCTCGACGTAGTGCAGCGCGAGCGACGACACGACGAGATCGAACGCGCGCGTCGCCGCGTGGTAGGTCTCGATCGACCGCTGCAGATAGGTGATCGCGCCGTCTTCGGTGCGCGCGCGCGCCTCGGCGAGCATCCGCGACGACACGTCGATGGCCGTCACCGACACGGCGCCGTGCGCGCGCGCGTAGCGGGCGAAATCGCCGAAGCCGCAGCCGAGGTCGAGCACGTGCAGGCCCGCGAGATTGGGCAAGAGGCGCTCGAGTGCGGGAAATTCGAGTGCGCCGTTCAGGCCGGTGTCGCCTTGCCGAAGCGTACGGTAGCCTTCGAAGAACGATGCGTCGTCGTAGATGTTCTGCGGCGTGGACTGTGGCGCCGTGTTGGGATCGCTGCTCACGATGGACGCTCCTTGACGTAGACGGCAATCGGCGGAAAAGCGGCTCAAAGCGACGAATGACGGTGCAGTGCAATATCCGTTTGGAATGCTGCCTCGCCCGTCGCATTGTATCGCCACGGTGTGGAAATGCGCAGTCCAAAACAACCGTTTCCGCCGCGCCTGAATGCGCGCTCGTTTGCCAAAGCGCGCCTGCTCAAGTACCTTGAACCCCTGCCGCTTGCGATCGGCCCCCGCTTCGCCCCCGGCCGAATCCCGCCGGCCGGGCGCACGAACGCTATCGCATCCGTTCCTCCGCTGTCTGACAGGAGTGCCAGCCCCGATGAAAATTCCCCGTTTCAGCCGCACCCTGCGCGCGGCCGCCGCCGCGGTGGCCGTCTCGCTCGTTTGCGCCGCGCCCGGCGCGCGCGCCGCCGACGCGGTGACGGTCGCGTCGAAGATCGACACCGAAGGCAACCTGCTCGGCAACGTGATCGCGCAGGTACTGAAGGCGCACGGCATCGCCGTCGTCGACAAGATCGGGCTCGGCGCGACGCCGATCGTCCGCCGGGCGCTGACGACGGGCGAAATCGACATCTATCCGGAATACACCGGCAACGCCGCATTCTTCTTCAACAAGGCCGACGATCCCGCGTGGAAGAACGCCGCGCAAGGCTACGCGCTCGCGAAGCGGCTCGACTACTCGGCGAACCGGATCGTCTGGCTCGCGCCCGCGCCCGCGAACAATACGTGGGGCGTCGCGGTGCTGAGTTCGGTCGCGCAATCGCAGCACCTGAAGACGTTCAGCGACTTCGGCAAGTGGGTCGGCGCGGGCGGCACGGTGAAGCTCGCCGCATCGGCCGAGTTCGTCAACAGCGCGTCCGCACTGCCGTCGTTCGAGAAGGCGTATGGCTTCAAGCTGAAGCCGGAGCAGATGCTCGTGCTGTCGGGCGGCGACACCGCCGCGACGATCAAGGCCGCCGCGCAGCAGACGGACGGCGTGAACGCCGCGATGGTCTACGGCACCGACGGCGGCATCGCGGCGACGGGGCTCACGGTCCTCGACGACGACAAGCACGTGCAGCCCGTCTACGCGCCGACGCCGATCATCCGCGAGGCGGTGCTGAAAGCGCATCCGCAGATCGCCGATTACCTGAAACCCGTGTTCGCGAGCCTCGATCTGAAGACGCTGCAGACGCTCAACGCGCGAATCCAGATCAACGGCGAGCCGGCCGCGAGCGTCGCGGCGAGCTATCTGAAAGCGAAGGGCTTCGTCAAATGACGGCGCGCACGGCGGGCGGGGCGGGTGCGCCCGCCCCCGCGCCGCGTCCGGACGCGGCGCCGGCGTGGATCGCGCGCGTCGACAAGGTCGGCGTGCTGATCGCCGCGCTCGTCGCGTACGCGGCATTTTTCGAGCCGTTCGTCACGCTGCGCGCGAACCGGATCGCGGGCGGATCGGGGCTTGCGCTCGACGCGGTGTTTCCCGCGCGGCACGCGCATGCGCTCGCCGCGCTGTGGGCGGCGGGCGCGCTGTTCGCGCTCGTCCGCAGCCGCGCCGCTTTGCGCGCCGCCGTCGGCGTCGCGCTCGTCGTCGCGCTGTGCATCGCCGCCGGCGCCGCGCCCGCGCACCTCGTTACGCCCGACACGCCGCTCGCGCGCGTGTCGCCCGCGTCCGGCGCGTGGCTGCTGCTGTTCGCGTTCGCGGTGCTGATCGCCGATGCGCTCGCCCGCGTCGCGCTCGCGCCGGGCACCCGTCTGGCCGCGCTCGCCGCCGTGGTCGCGGCGCTCGCGGCATTCATTCACGGCGGCTTCTGGGACGGCCTGTCGGTGATGCAGGAATATGCGGTGCGCGCCGACACGTTCCGCAACGAGGCGATCCGCCATCTTGCGCTCGTCACCGCCTCGGTCGCCGCGGCGACCGCGCTCGGCGTGCCGCTCGGCATCGGCTGCACGCGCTCGGCCGCGCTGCGGGGCGCGCTGCTGCCGCTCCTGAACGTCGTGCAGACGATCCCGAGCATCGCGCTGTACGGCCTGCTGATGGCGCCGCTCGCGATCCTCGCCGCGCGCGTGCCGCTCGCCGCCGCGATCGGCGTGAGCGGGATCGGCGTCGCGCCCGCGCTGATCGCCCTCTTCCTGTATGCGCTGCTGCCGATCGTGTCGAGCGTTGTCGTCGGCTTCGCGCAGGTGCCGGCCGCCGTCATCGAGGCCGCGCAGGCAATGGGGATGACGGGCCGCGAGCGGCTCGTCGCGGTCGAGTTGCCGCTCGCGCTGCCCGTCGTGCTGTCCGGCGTGCGCATCGTGCTCGTGCAGAACATCGGCCTCGCCGCGGTCGCCGCGCTGATCGGCGGCGGCGGCTTCGGCACGTTCATCTTCCAGGGAATCGGGCAGTCGGCGACCGACCTGGTGCTGCTCGGCGCGCTGCCGACGATCGCGCTCGCGCTCGTCACGGCCGTGCTGTTCGAGGCCGCAACCGAGATCGCGAAAGGAGCGCGCCGATGATCGAGATCGAACGCGTGAGCCGGCATTTCGGCGATCTCGTCCCACAGGGACTTCCTCCCGTCATCGCGGTCGACGACGTGTCGCTCGCGGTCGCGCGCGGCACGGTGACGGCGCTCGTCGGCGCATCGGGCAGCGGCAAGTCGACGCTGTTGCGGATGATCAACCGGCTGATCGCGCCGACGAGCGGGACGATTCGCGTCGACGGCGTCGACACCGCGAGCGTGCCCGCCGAGACGCTGCGGCGCGGGATCGGCTACGTGATCCAGGGGCACGGCCTCTTCCCGCACTGGACGGTCGCGCGCAACATCGCGACGGTGCCGCGCCTCCTCGGCTGGCGCGCGGCGCGCATCGACGCGCGGGTGCGCGAGTTGCTCGAGCTGTTCGAGCTCGATTACGCGACGTACGCGCGCAAGCTGCCGCATCAACTGTCGGGCGGCCAGCAGCAGCGCGTCGGCGTCGCGCGCGCGCTCGCGGCCGAGCCGGCGATCCTGCTGATGGACGAGCCGTTCGGCGCGCTCGATCCGATCATCCGCGGCAAGGCGCAGGACGATCTCGTCGCGCTGCAGCGTCGGCTCAAGATCACAATCGTGATCGTCACGCACGATATCGACGAGGCGCTGCGGCTCGGCGATCAGATCGCGGTGATGGACGCGGGGCGCATCCTGCAGGCGGGCTCGCCCGCCGAGATTCTCGGACGGCCGCAGCCGGGCGTCGTCGAGCGGCTCGTCGCGGGTCTCGACAGGCCGCTGCGGCTGCTGTCGCTCATGCGCGTCGACGCGCTCGCCGAGCCGGGCGTCGCGCCCGGCGAGCCGATCCCGGGCGCGCTCACGCTGCGCGACGCGATCTCCGAGTTGCTGTGGCGCGGCGTCCCCGCGCTGCCCGTGTCGAGCGCCGACGGCGCCGTGACGACCCGCATCACGCTCGCGGCGATCGTCGCGCAAGCGAAGCAGCCGGCATGACGGGC